>JAAXOC010000087.1 GCA_014237145.1 ANME-2 cluster archaeon | reverse complement strand
ATGATGAGATCGTAGTTTCAAATATCGGCATACCCAGCAAGGAACTGTACCATGCCGGCGACAGGCCCCTGAATTTCTACATGCTGGGTTCCATGGGGCTGGCATCTGCTATCGGGCTGGGACTGGCAATGGCACAGCACAGGCAAGTTGTGGTGATCGACGGGGATGGCAGCCTGCTCATGAATCCAAATGTACTGACCCAGATCGCTGCGCTGCAGCCATCCAACCTAACCGTGGTGGCAATGAATAACGGAGCATACGGTTCCACTGGCAACCAGGAGACCCTGGCGTGCAAGTGCATTGACCTGGAACTAATGGCAAGGGGTCACGGGCTGCAGTACACTGCCAAGGCACATACAGGAGAAGAGCTTGTGGCTGCATATAACAAATTTAAGGACGAAACCGGGCCCGGACTTATAGATATGGTGGTCAGGCCGGTGAATGAGCCTGTTGGAGAAATTCCGTTAAGTCCGGTTGAGATTAAGGAAAGGTTCATGGAATCTGTACTGAGTCGGGAAGCATAACCTGCATGGGGCATAATCTACAAACCGCACAATACCAGCCATGCCGGAATAAGTAGGATTTCCATACCATTTACCTCCCACACATCGGTCTTATCTTTGGTGATGACGATCCCGGACTGTATTTTTTTATTTTCCATAAACGATATCAGGCCTAGTGTAAAGTCAAGCGTAAAGTGTCGCATTAATTTTTTAAAATACGCCTGCGTCATATAAGATATGGCAGATGGTCGCTATACGTTTCATGGTTGACTTGACACTAGTATGTCGTCCCTACGGATAGTGCTTGCAAATTTTACTTCAATAGGAACTGGAGATCTTCCCGGACCTATCACAAAATCCACTTCGTATTTTTCTTTCCAGTAAGATATCCTTAGGTTCAATAATCCAGTAGATACTTTCAGGTAATTGACCAGGTGGGCGGCCACAACGGTTTCTACATTCTTTGAAATATCCTGGTCCGTTAATATGGTCGTATGGTTCAAAGCCGCTGTGAACCCGGGGTCAATAGTATAGAATTTCTTATTCCTGCGCGCACGTTTTGATATGTTCATTGTATAATAATTGCATATTATTATAAGCCCTGCAGCTTCCAGGTAATGCAAGTACTGGCGCACGGTCTCAATCCTGATATTGAATATCTTACCTAATGAGGCATAGCTTAAAGGAAGTGTGGTCTTTTCTGCGATTAAAAAAAGCAGGTCTTCGAGTATGGATGGGTCCCTTACTTCGTATCTGGAAAGTATGTCCTTATACAGGATAAGACTGACATAATTCAACCTTAAATAGTTCTGCCACTGCATGATATCGTATTCATAAGCGAACTGCGCAGGAAAACCTCCAAAAAGTAAGTATTTTTTAAGGAAGGGTTCAATGGTCCGCTTTAATGCCAGGAGTCTGACCTCATCCCATGATTGAATAATTGTTTTCATTTCCTTTAGATCATGTTGAATTGAAAGTCCGTTTATTTCGCTGTCCTGAACTCCATTTTTCAAAATAAATTCCCTTAAAGAGAAGGGTGATACTGACTTGAATTCAAACCTGCCTACTCCTGATTCGGCAGAATCTTTCAATAGCAGGGTTGAGGACGAAACAGTAGCTAGATATTTATCACCTGTCTGGGTGTCGATGAGTGTTTTCAAATTAACAGCCCAGTCAGGGTCATAATGGACTTCATCAAAAAAATAATAACATTTACCTTCCACCGCCGTAAGCTCCCGATGTACTTTGATTATATCTGTCAAGCTTGCGTGTTTCATACGGTCCAGAGGTGCATATACGATACATCTCGGGTCTTTTACTCGTGTCAAAATGTTCTTAATGATCTGGTGGAAAATTGTAGTCTTTCCTGATTGCCGTGGTCCTATCAAAATGAGGGAAAATGGGCTTTTTAGGTGGGATATTATTTCATTAACTATTTGTTTTTCAAATGCTTGAGGAGCAAATGAGCTGTCGGGTTGCCACCATGGATTGGATGATTCCAGTACTGGTTTTATATCAGGTTCGACCATTACTCCAATATAATAGAGTTATTTTTCATAAATATGTCTGATATGATAGAGTTATTTTTTTGAAAGATGTCTTGTATAATAGAATTGTTTGCCATACATATGTCGAATATGTTATAGTTATTTGCATTAAATATGTCGGGTATAATAGATATAAAATCTAAAATAACTCTCATTCAATGGACTAATTATACTAATATAAGTCCGTTATATTGGACTTATTTTGAATATGGGTTAACCTTCTATTCTCAGACATAATAGTCATGTTTAAGTCTATTTTCTCTATTGTAACTCATAAATCGGTAACTGTATTTTCAGTTAAGAAGGATACGAGACAAACACCATGACCCCGGAAGAATCCTATGACATAATAGTAATCGGTGCCGGACCCGCAGGCTCCACTGCTGCCATGTATGCGGCCCGCTCCGGTGCCAGTGTACTGCTGATAGACAAAAAGAAAGACCTCGGCTCTCCCATCCAGTGCGGCGGGTTCCTGCCTGATCATGAGGAACTCGGGGAACTTTTGCCTGGTGCCGAACTTCCATCCACACTCGGGGACATCCCATCAAGCTGTGTTCATACCACTACCAGTATCCACAGGTTCCTGTCCCCGAACCTGGAACCAAAGGAGTTCGGGGTTAAGGCGCATGTGCTGGATCGGTCAAGGTTCGATAAGCACCTGGCCAGGGAAGCTGCAAAGGCAGGAGCGGAACTGATGGTGAGCACCCGTGCCGATTCTATTGAAGCGGATAATGTATCCATCAGGGGAGTAATGGGTGAGTTTAACATCCAGGCTAAGGTCATAATCGGTGCGGACGGCCCCATTTCAATGGTTGCGAAGACTGCCGGTCTTATCGAGCGCAGCGATGATATGGGCCGGGCAGTGTCACTGGAGTACGAACTTACCGGGGTGGATATTGACAGGGATGCGGTCGAAATGTACTTCGGACGTGACTATGCACCCGGCGGGTACGCCTGGATCATCAGCGAAGGCGGCGATGCTGCCAATATAGGTGTGGGTGTCAGACAGCCGTTATGCGAGCCAGGTGTTTCCACACAGGATTACCTGCACCGGTTCATGTACGAGCACCCGAGAGCTGCGCCCATGCTGGAAGGCAGCAGTATAACGGCAGTGATCAGTGGCATCGTACCGGTTGGGGGTGCACCACCCAAAACGGTTGAAGGTAACATCATCATCTGCGGAGATGCAGCCGGACACCTGATTGCCACCAATGGCGGCGGCATACCCACTGCCATGGTTGGCGGGAAGATCGCAGGAGAGACAGCAGCGGATGCAGTGGCAGGTAAATGCCAGCTGGCTGAGTACGAGAACAGGTGGCGGGAACAGATGGGACTGGAAATAAAAACTTCAGTGTATGTGAAAAAACTGATGGACGGGCTTATGAGGTCAGACCCAATGATGAGCACAGCCATGAAGCTGCTGACCCCTGACCAAATGAAGGCTCTGCAGCGGGGAAGACTGCCCGAACCTGTAAAAAAGATGCTCAAGACACTTAATACAGGTATAAGGTGATTAACCTTATGTTGATTGCTTGCATTATTAGGCCTAAAAGTGTACTAACCAGAGAGTGAATGTAAAATGAACAAGGAAGACCTGGGAACGATTTGTTATCCTGCACATGGGAATCTGTACCTGAACATCACGAACAGGTGCACATGCAACTGTATTTTCTGCCTTAAGAACTATGCAGACGGGGTCTATGGCTATAACTTAATACTTTCAAGGGAGCCCGAAGTGGCTGAGGTTATCGAGGAACTTGGCAAACATGACCTTTCTGGGTATAATGAAGTAGTGTTCACAGGACTGGGAGAGCCCCTGTCCAGGTTGGATGATGTGCTTGAGATCACACGATGGTTAAAGGCCAGGGATGTCAGTGTGAGGATTGACACTATCGGGCATGCCAAACTCCAGTACCCTGACCGTGATGTTGCCCGTGAGCTGAAAAAGGCGGGAGTTGATGAGGTTTCTGTCAGTCTTAATACTGATGACAAAGCGACCTATGTCCAGCTGGTACAACCCCGCATGTACAAGAATGCTTATGAGTCGATGAAGGATTTTTCCAGGGATCTGGTGAAAGAAGGTATAAAATTAAGGTTCACGGTTCTTGACCTGCCGCCCGTGGATATTGAGAAATGCCGCCAGATAGCAGGGGAGATCGGTGCATCGTTCAAGGTAAGAGGATATGGCGGGCCAGTTATTGGTCAATGATTTGTTTGCCATATTGTACAATCAACATGTCGTTTTTTCACAATAGTGACGCTTTTATCTTGTAATGGGAAAGTTTTATATTTATAATTGGTAAAGTTTCCTATATGCAGGATATTCATGAACTGACAATTATATGTGGAATCGATAAGTCCGGTGCAAAAGAAGATGTTGAGAAGATACGCATATGCCCGGGCGAGATAATCGGTATTGTCGGTCCCACCGGCTCAGGTAAAAGTACACTGATCTGTGATATCGAGCAGCTTTCACAGGGAGATACCCCGACCCGGCGCAAAATCCTGATAAACGGGAAGGCACCGAGCAGGGATATCCGCACCGATCCCAGGAAAAAACGTATCGCCCAGCTTTCACAGAACATGCATTTCCTTGCTGATATGACAGTAGAAGAGTTCCTCAGGATGCATGCCAAGAGCAGGAACCGTAACTCTGACACGGTTGAGCGGGTAATTGACATTGCCAATACACTTACCGGGGAGTCTATCCAGCCAGGGCACCAGCTTACTATATTAAGCGGAGGGCAGTCCAGGGCGCTGATGGCTGCTGACATTGCGGTAATTAGTGACTCGCCCATAGTGCTCATCGATGAGATCGAAAATGCAGGGATCAAGAAACAGGAAGCCCTGAAACTCCTGGCTGCCGAAGGGAAGATCGTGCTTGTGGTAACCCATGATCCTGTTCTGGCACTTATGACCAAACGCCGCATTGTGATGCGAAACGGCGGGATACGGCAGGTCATCACTACCAGTGCGGGTGAGATGAATGTCTGCACTGAACTTGTTAAGCTTGACAATTACATGATGTCACTTCGCAATACCATAAGACAGGGTGGGCTGGTCGAGGAAGCCGGGGTAATATGAAACTGGTGGTAGTAGCGGGCACACCAGGTTCGGGTAAGACATCGGTACTGATGCATACCATCAGGTCGCTTAAACAGGTAGGCATGTCGCCTGCGGTGGTGAAGATAGACTGCCTGTGGACGGATGATGATAAAAGGTTTGAAAGGCTGGACATACCTGTGCGCATTGGATTGTCCAGGGACATGTGCCCTGACCATTTTGCTATATACAATACGGATGAGATGCTGAAATGGGCCAGGGAGCAGGATGCCGGGGTACTTATCAATGAAACTGCCGGCCTTTGCCTGCGGTGTGCGCCCTATCCCGACGGTTGCCTTGCAGTGTGTGTGATTGATGTGACCACAGGTCCTAATACTCCATTGAAGGTTGGGCCATTGTTGACTACGGCAGATGTGGTGGTGGCGACCAAGGGCGATATCGTGTCCCAGGCCGAACGGGAAGTGTTCAGGGAACGTGTCAATGAGGCGAACCCTGGTTGCCGGATAATAGAGGCTAACGGGCTGAGCGGGCAGGGCGCTTCAGAACTGGCAGAGGTGATAAGTGAGATGCCTGATGTAGGGCAAGAGCTTACCCTGCGGCATAATGCGCCCCTGGCCATATGCACCCTGTGCACTGGTGAGATGCGGGTGGCAAAGGAACACCACATGGGCGTGCTGCGGCATATTGACGGTTTTACCGAGTATAGGGGGGAATGATGCAGGATGACGCAGGAGATTGCAGGCCTGCTGCCTGGATATAATTGCGGGGAATGTGGTTACCGGCAGTGCAGGGATTTTGCGGCGGCACTGCTTGAGGGAGAGGCAGAACTTGACGGCTGCCCCTATCTGGCTTCTGAGAAGTTAGCTTTAAATATACCCGTGATACAGCAACTTCTTGGCGGTCCTGGGACTGGTATTAAGGATTCCAGGCCTATTATTGGTGTTATTGACGGACTTGAGGCTGATTTTGTTTTTTCACCCCTGCCTGGTGAGCCGTCATGCAGGGAAGACCTGCATCCTTTTGATCCGGAGGTGGGGCCGGATGTGGGCGAGTATGTGCGGTACAGGCCACTGGGGTGTCCTGTTACGCATTTTGCCAGGGTGCTGGATATGAAGCGGGGTATCATGACCGTTCATCTTGTTGGGCCTATCCACAGGCTTGGCGGGGATGATGTGGCTTTTGAGGATATTGGCCTATGTCTGGTGTTGGCATTTGATGGTATTGTCAGTAAGGGCAGGGTGCCTGATGTGGGCCAGACTGTGAAGTTTCTGCCTGAACACTGCATGATGCAGAAGGTGCATTCTGGTGTGGTGGTGCATTCCGAGGGCAGCAGGTTGAGGATCGAGGGGATTGACCTGAAGGTGTGGTAGGCAGTCCAAGCATGTGTCAGCTTTTAAGGCAGCCCCTTTTTATGAGAAGTTTAAAGTCATTACATGACAGTATAGTGAATTCTACCTCCTTGTTGCCGGGGTAGCAGAGCGGACTAATCCAACGGAGCCGTTAGACTCCCTGGAGTCTATATGCGGCAGTCGAAAATCGCTGTTGCGATTTTCTTATCTTCGGCCTTCTCACTTCGCTCGAACGCCTCAGACTCGATACCTGCTTTGTCTAATCTCACCTTTTAGTAAGAAGTTTAAAGTCATTACATGACAGTATAGTGAATTCTACCTCCTTGTTGCCGGGGTAGCAGAGCGGACTAATCCAACGGAGCCGTTAGACTCCCTGGAGTCTATATGCGGCAGGCTCGAGACCTGTTGTATCGTAAGGTACACTTGGGTTCGAATCCCAACCCCGGCGCCTTTTTTTTACGTAATCTCAATTATTTTCATACTCCACTCACTAAAAGCATTTCACAGTATATGGGAAATTTGTAAGTACAATTTTATAAAGTGGAGGTGAAGAAAAATATTTGTATATGAAAAGTCTTAAGTCGATTAAAATAAAGTGATATTGAGGCATATTAAAATGAAAAAACAATCAGTTATTATATATATTATTTTTATTCTTACATTATCATCAATACCAATAATAAGTACTGCTGAACCAAACAGTAAACTGATACGAGAATTATCTATTATTGATTCTTTTCATCCAGAATTAAGTGGCGATAGCTATAAAGAATGGCATTATTTTAACTTCATAGATGAAGAAAATAATCTGAAATTTTTTGTGACTTTTCTTATTGCAGGCAACCTTGATAACCAATTACAAAGTTATGGATCCATTATAATGGCCTACAATATTGAAGACAATTTTGGTGGATCTTCTGCACCCTATTCAATTTCAGAAATAGAATATTCAATTGATTCTCCAGATCTTACAATCAGAAATAATTATGTTGAACTATTACCCAATGGTTATAAGGTTCATGCTGAAGGTTTAATCCTCCCATCTGTTGAATATAAAGATTCAATTGCAATTCCAATTATTTTCGATGCAACATATATTCCTATGGCTGAACCCACATCAATATTCCAAGGTACAATTGGAGATTCTTACAAAGATAATATGAACTGGGTCAGTACAGCTCCAGCATGTAAAGTGATAGGAAATCTAATCATTGGTGAAGAAGATTATCTCCTTGATGGGGTCCAGGGTTATCATGATCACAATTGGGGCACATGGTCTTGGGGAGATAATATTGGATGGGACTGGGGTCAAGGTATAGAAGCAAATAATGATGACGCTGATACTGATGTTGGAAGGTATTGTATTGTATTAGGAAGATTGACTGACAGCTCGCACTTCAGTGAAAATGGAAATCGGTTGCTTTTGTGGAAAAATAAGCACCAAATCGCTGTATTCGAAAACGTAGTTTTTGAATATGAGTGGGTTACGGTACCTTATACACCTCATCATTATCTTTCGATGATAACAGCAACTGCAGAAGACGACAGCTGTAATACTATCATATCAACATTCAGTATTTCAAATGCCATACCTCTCGTGTTATGTGATGATCCTCAACAAACTTCATGTACAACCATATTGGAATTGACAGGAACATATGATGTTTCTGGAACAATAGATGGCAAGCCAATTAACTTCCAGGCAGCAGGTTTTGCCGAATATTGTTATTGATGTAAATTCAAAAACTTTAAGGATCAACAAAAGGCCCATAGTTCCAAATCACCATGAAGGATACTCAGTCGTGACCTGAATTTTGTGGCCTTTTACAATTTTTTATTAACAAACTCTGCTATTGGTATATATTTCAAGAAATATACCAAGATTATATAAACTGTCTCGCAGCGTAATGGTTATTGCTGTAAAGCCACGATTAATAGGTCACTACCAAATCCTCCGTGCTGTCCCAGAATTGTGGTGTTCCCTGCCGTTTGATAACTGCAGCAGAGACATCAGGCTGGGAGATATTAACTGAAAATGATTCGCTCTCTCCCCCCGCCCAGAAATCATTCATAGACTAAGTGACTTTATTTTGTTCAACAGCCTCACCAGCCGGAAATATCTCTGATTAAGACTGGCTTTCATCATCTATAGCGCGCTGTTTGCCAGAGGTGCAGTAATTTCATCGATTACCTGTTTTTCCCACATGTGTAGAGATGAATTATCTTTTCCTGCCCAATAGTGCCGGGGTGGCAGAGCGGACTAATCCAACGGAGCCGTGTGACTCTTTGGAGTATATATGCGGCTGTCGAAAATCGCTGCTGCGATTTTCTTATCCTCGGCCTTCTCGCTTCGCTCGAACGCCTCAGTCTCGAGAACTGTTGTATCGTAAGGTATACTTGGGTTCGAATCCCAGCCCAGGCGCTTCTCCTGCTCGTTTATCCTCTGGCAGTTTTCATCAGATGTTTTACAGCCATATGGCTGGTCAGCCCGGACTTGTGAGAATGAAGGCATCTCTTGCCTCGTTATCCATTTGTTTAGCGGAAATGCCGCCGCCGGCAGCACACACCACTTCCCGACCCACTCTCTGCGCATGAGCACCTCCGCCCGGTCCGCAGTGCCAGAAATGGGCGATCGGTCGAGTGTGGGAAGGGCAGCGGGAGAGTGTAGAAGTGTGAGAACGGGGTGGGGGCTGAACAGCATTTCAATATTAACAATAGAAGACGTAAAGAATAAAAATGACAGGCATATTTAAATACACGAATAAATACACTTTAACATATGGCTCATAAAACATTAACTATCTCAGAAGAAGCTTACAAAAGCCTTGTCCAGCTAAAAAAAGAGGGGGAAAGCTTTACTGCCCTTATAAATCGTATAGCAGAAATCGTCAGAAAAAAGCCGTTAAAAGAATTTGCCGGAAGATTGAAA
>JAAXOC010000086.1 GCA_014237145.1 ANME-2 cluster archaeon | reverse complement strand
ATACAGGACATCATTCCCCAGGTATATTCAACAACTCTTGCCACTGGAATTGATAGGCAAGTGACAACTGTACTCGGGAACCATGACGGGTATGAGAGTAGTCACTCGATAGATAGCTGGGGTGAGCCTGATAGTATGAGCCAGGTGGGGACTGTTCCGAGGGATGCAGATGTTCCTGGAAATCTTTATGGTGAGATATGGGAAGTTACATGGACCAGGGAGCATGTATGGCGGCATTATTATCGGGTGGAATATGGCTGTATTAAGAATGGTGTTCCTAGTATATGTCAACGGCTCGAGCATAACGATAAGACGACTATTGATACCAGGGAGGATAGGGTAACTGTTACACTGAAGGCAAAGGAGAATTCGAAGACCTCTATTCCGTTGAATTATGCCGGAACAACCATCTCCACAGGCAATGATATTGACGACGCATATACTTCGAAGGATGTGGATTATGTGGTCGCACATACTGACACTGGTCTAGAGGAGGCATATGACAGCTATAAGAGCGATACCTTTGACCCCAATGTGGAGTCAAATGTTAAGAACATGGGTTTGGATGGCGATAATTATGATCCCAGGACTTTTGATGTGACTGCATCGGGCTGGTTAGAGACTGAGGCCAGGTATGCGGTGGATGAGATTACCTGGCAGATACGAAGTGATGTGCACCTGAGCCCGGACATTAATTATATGGAGTATCCCAATCCTGCTGATGCCATGCAGGCAACTGCTATTGACCTTACGAACAAGATCGAGGCGAACCAGAGCAGGTATGTGGATAAGTCCAGATACTATAGCGCTGGGAAGTATTCCAGTTGCAGTGCCAAAACCATCAGTCAAGTGCGGGAGTGGTATGTGGATGAGGTGCTGTACCAGGTGAATGAGCAGTATATGGCTGCGGCAGAGAATATTGACGAGCAGATAGATGAGAAATTCAATGAATCGGCAGACGATGTGCGGGAAGCAAATAATAACGGTGCCAGTCTGTTAAAGTCTACGCTGTGTTTTCCTATTGGCCTGACCATGAGGGCAGAGCATGTGCGAGACAATGGGTCAAAGTATGATGTGGATGATCTTGCTTACTGGGAGGAGAATGTGACGCTGGGTGTGGATATGGAGCCGGATTATCTTGACCCTATGGAACCATATCCCGGTGAGTCGTTCTATACTCTGAAATTGAGGAACATTAACTTGTTGGGATCAACTGGGGCGTATGTACTTCCTTCAATGAATCCGTGGATCTGTACAGTTAATTCGTGGATGATAGAAGTTGAGGGGGAGATTGTGGAATTTACAGTTCTGGATGTTGATAATGAGGTGCATCCGAATCCAATGTTTGGGCATGAAGCGCAGATATATAAACGAAGAATAGATCCAATAAGGGATCCTACTACTAATAGGATAATTGGAGATAATTCCCCAATTACTTTTTCATTTTTGACAGGTACATTTTTAGCGGTCCCCTCTGGAAAAATTATGGGTGTAGGAGATAAGCCAACAGCAGAAAATCCAAATCCATTTTTAGAAGAATCAGAAGGATGGTAAAATGAAAAAAATTGGTAAATTAATAATTTTCTTGGTTTTAATTTTTATATTGATTCCAAACGGTAATGCTGCAGAAAATGATTATGGTAAAGCAATTGCATGGTGCAATGATGAACCTGCTACTGTAAATGATTTAGAGATTAAAATTGATGAACCCATAGTAGTTAAAGTTGAAGTTACTTCAAAGATTGCCGGTTTTGTTGATATGCAATTATATGAACCTGGAGTAACAAAGTCATTTGATGTGATTTCAGGTCCAAGTAATTTTGATGAATGGGTATCTGAATATGATTTAGAACCTGGTTGGACAAAAGTCTATACATGGACAATTGCACCGAACGGTAAATGGACAGGTGGTCGCGTTCCAATTAATGTTATCGTTATTTTTAATAAAGAAATAAATAATAATCTCAGGGTTCAGTATACTATCGCCAACCCCTATATCCTTGACGAACACTACTCAGGCCCCGTCCCCACCCGCACTGCCACCGACCCCTCGTCCACGAACCAGCCCCCCTCCCAGGGGTCGCCAGGGTTCGGGGCGGCGAGTGCACTGCTGGGGATTGCACTTGTGGTGATGGCAAGACGGAACTGAACCAATAGTGATTTTGGGTGCCCTGCCGATGCTATGCGGACCGGGTGCAGAGGAAACACAAAGAACTTTGGGCAGGGGATTGGGGGTGCGTTGAGTACTGCCGGCGGCGGGCATAGCAGTTAAAATATATAATTCATGTGGTGTTTTAAGCCACATAGGACAATTTGATTGACAAGAAAATGCTCCCCTTAATTGGATTAACTTGCAAGGCTCCTGGCGCAGAAAGGTTAAAACATATTATGTTCTATTCGGGGACTGCAATGAAACTCTCTGATTTTGATTACCAGCTGCCAAAGGAGATGATCGCCCAGCACCCGGTCGAACCAAGGGATTCATCAAGGTTGATGATACTGGATGGAAAGGACATAGAACACATGAAATTCAGCAACCTTCCCCGGCTCCTACGTCCGGGCGACCTGCTGGTAATGAACAACAGCAGGGTGATACCTGCCAGGATCTATGGGACCAAGGATACTGGCGGTAAAATCGAGGTGCTGCTGGTCAGGCGCCTGGAAGATAAATATTATGAATGCCTGGTCAGAGGTAAAATAAAGCCAGGCAGCGATATTCAATTTAACAGCGCCGTTACCGGCACGGCAAAGGACATAGCAGATGGCACGGTAAAGGGCACGGTAATTGAGCGGATAGACACACATACCGGGCACCGTTACAATATTAAGTTCCAGTGCAATGGTGCATTTGAATTTCACCTGCAGAATATAGGTGCCATGCCAGTTCCACCTTATATCAAAGAGCAACTTGACGATAATGAGCGGTACCAGACAATATATTCCAGGCATGAGGGTTCCATAGCCGCACCCACTGCAGGGCTGCACTTCACATCCGGGATATTGTCCCGACTCAAAGAGATGGGAGTCAGGCTGGTCTTCATCACCCTGCATGTGGGTGTGGGTACGTTCATGCCTGTACGTTGTGAGGATGTGGAAGAACACATCATGGAGTCCGAGTACTATATCATAGACCGGGCTGCCGCCGATGCCATCAATGGAACCATATTGCGGGAAGGAAGAATTATTGTTGTAGGCACGACTTCGGTGCGCTCCCTTGAAAGTGCAGCATGGGAGGATGGAAGTATATTGCCATCAGAGGGGTGGAGCAACTCTTTTATCTATCCTCCTTATAAATTTAAAACACCCATGTCCGGTCTTATCACAAATTTCCACCTGCCAAAGTCCACACTATTGATGCTTGTCAGTGCCTATGCAGGCAAGGAGACAATTATGAACGCATACATGGAGGCCATCGATACCGGATACAGGTTCTACAGTTTTGGTGATGCTATGTTTATATTGAACAATAACGAGGGAAAACATGTTTGAGGTAGTTCACCAGGATACCGTGTCCGGTGCCAGGCAGGGAAGACTTACAACCGCCCACCAGGTTGTGGATACCCCCGCTTTCATGCCAGTGGCAACCAAGGCAACTGTCAAAACGCTGACCCCAACCGAACTAAGGGATACGGGTACCCAGGCCATTATCAGTAATGCCTTCCACCTGCACCTGGGGCCTGGTCATGAGCTGATACAAAATGCGGGTGGACTGCACAGGTTCATGGGGTGGGACGGTGCCATCTTCACTGACAGCGGTGGATTCCAGATATTGCGTAAGGAGTTCAAGTTCAAATTGAACAACCAGGGTATCAATTATATGAATTCCAGGGACGGAAAGCGATACATGTACACACCAGAACTGTGCATGGAGATACAGGGTGCCCTGGGTTCTGATGTGGCTATGGTGCTGGACGACTGCCCACCCTGGGGCAGCAACCGTGATGAGATACGGGAATCGGTCTGCCGGACAGTGAACTGGGCACAGCGAAGTCTTGATTCAAGATGTAATGATGAGCAGCTGGTATTTGCCATACTTCAGGGCGGGACCCTGCCGGATATGAGGGAGGAATGTGCTGAGCGCCTGGTTGGGATGGATTTCGATGGTTACGGGATTGGGGGACTGAGTATAGGTGAACCAAAAGAGGTCATGCATGAAACCATCAGGTTGAACTTACCAATGATACCAGAGGATAAGCCCAGGTACTTAATGGGTGTGGGCTCGCCTGTAGAGCTGCTGGATTCCATATACCTTGGCGTGGATATATTTGATAGTGCCTTTCCAACACGCAATGCCCGGCACCAGAGTGCCATGACCAGGCACGGGCAGATAGACCTTCGGCGAGCAGCGCTTGTGGATGACTTCAGGCCCATAGACGATGAATGCAAATGCTACACATGCAGGCACTTTTCAAGGTCGTATATCTACCACCTGTTCAAGGAATCGGAAATGCTTGCTATGCGACTGGCATCGATACACAATGTGCACTTCCTGCAGGACCTTATGACCGGGGCCAGGACAGCTATATCAGAGGATAGATTCGCTGAGTTCAGGGATCAGTATTTAGACCACTGATTATATTAGAAAGTTGCCATTGTGCTTACTGCAAGGTCATATTACGATTGTATTATTTACCATTTTCATATATTTACAATTGAATCTGGAAGTATATGGGTATAGAATTCAACAATATGCAAATCATTTTGTTTAGAACTTCTATGTATTATTTATGGAAGGAGCGATATCCAAAAGATAATCGAATTAAACTCAAAATGGATATCGTCAGGATAATTTTGGAGTTGTCATTTATAGTTTGGTTTTTTAAAAATAAAAGAGAGAGGATAGCTTCCTCCCAGTTTTTGTGATCATATCAATGCCAATAGTTTCTTGATGTACTTCATTCTAATAGCGTCCTCTGATGGGGCTATGTATGTACCTTCAGCAGTGTACCGCTCCTTGGCGCTTTCCTGCCTTATTTCATCCAGTAAGGAACCATATTCATTATATGTTAAATTTACGAGAGTCCTTCCAACAAGTTCGTCTCCTCGCTCATACTTTTGGAATAAGAGAGGCCATATCGTTTTATCCTGTTCCTTACAGAAGCTCAGAAATTCCTCATATTGCCTGGATTGAGTAAACATTCCTGGGTTACTGTGAATGCGTAGATTCGGGTTATCCAAAGTTTCTTTCCATGCTTCATATTTAATATTGAATTCCTGCTTAACTTCTTCCGGGATATTCTCTATCAAACTCGATAGTTTGGCTTTTTCATCTTCTGAAAATTCAACGTTTTCTATTATTGTCAAACCGTGTTCGTCTTTTTTCTCTTCATTGACACATCCGCTAATTAAAAGAATTACCATTACCAAAAATGCTGTAATTAGTAAGAATTTTGGAGTCATAGTTTATAGTTTATAATTTATAGTTTATATTAATTGTTATACTCTGCTGCGGTTGAGTGTGCCATCGCAACGTTTGACTGTAAAAAAATCAATAGCTATGAACCGTTATTTAATGTTAACTGATATTTTTCCTGCAAGTTCTTCAAGTTCTTCCGTGGACGTGCTATAACCTTTTGATGAATATTTTATACCATCGTCAACATAACGGGGTATGATGTGGCAGTGGAAATGGTGGATAACCTGTCCGGCCACCTCACCCTGGTTTACAACAAGGTTCAATCCATCAAGGTCTAATGAGACCTTCATACTGCTCACCACTTTCTTCACAGTCCTGAATAGTGCCTCTACGTCCGTATCTTCCATATCGATAATATTCCTGGCATGTTTCTTTGGTATTACAAGTGTATGGCCCCGGGTGTTGGGGTTAATGTCAAGAAATGCCAGTGTCTTCTTATCCTGGTAAATAGTGTAATTGGGAATCTCACCTTTTATTATCCTGCAAAAAATACAATCATCCATATGATAACACCTTAACACTTTGTTGGTCATTGTGAATTTGGATACATATTCATGAACTCCATTTTCCTCATAATGTCCTTCATGGTTATTATTCCTTTTATCTTGTTGTCCTGTATCACAAGGAGTCTGCCGATTTGATTCTTGGCGATTATCTGCAAGGCATGGTATGCATTAATACCAGGTTCTACAGATATGATATCCTTAGACATTACTTCCTTTACTTTGACCGTATCATGCAGTTCTTCCCGGACTTTCCGGACATCATGGAAAGTTATTATTCCAAGCGGTGGACCTGACAAGTCTTCCTGGACAGGATAACCCATATGCTTGAACCTGAACATCACTTCCACAAGCTGGGATATGGTACAGTCAGGAGGTATATAGACCAGATTGGGTGTCGGGGTCATGACATCACTTACCTTGATACCTTCCAGGCTGACCGCAAAGTACGTCTCCCGCTCCTCACCCTGTGCACCGAAGTATACGAAAAATGCTATAAGTACCAGAAATGGATTGACAGGCGGCAACAGACCTATCAGTCCCATAAGCAGTGCAAAGGTTTTTCCTATTGCCACCGCTGTCTTTGTGGCCTCCAAATACGGCAGCCACATGGCTAAAAAAGCCCTTAGTATCCGGCCCCCGTCCATGGGAAAAGCCGGGAGCAGGTTGAATATACCAAGAAAAATATTATAAAAGGAGATTATCCCCAGGGTTATCAACAGTGCGTTCATGGGGTCCATTTGTATAACATTCGGGCTTATTTCACCAAAATAGAAGTTTGCTCCTTCCAGGTGAACAGGACCGAAAAAATCATATAGAATATAGGTCAAAATTCCGATGAACAGACTTATTCCCGGACCTGCTGCTGTCATTTTCAATTCTATTTTTGGGTTGCGGGGAATCTCTTCCATCTGGGCCACGCCGCCAAATATGTAAAGAGTGATACTCTGGATATTTATGCCATTTGACCTGGCAATATATGAGTGGCTTAGTTCATGTAAAAGGATGGTGGAAAAAAACAGGATGGATGCTATGGTACTGTATAACAGTTTCAGGTCAAAGGAGGTATCAAGTGCGTTAAATCCCAGTACCAACCCACCGACTTTGAAACTGATCGCAGCAAAGTAATAAATGAATAGAAAGAGAATTATTAAAAATGTTATGTGTAATTTTATGGGTATTCCCAGTATCCTGCCAATCTGAATAGACCATTTCAATGTGCTCACTCCTGTTTACTCGTTTTTATACTACTGCAATAAACTTATCGTAACCATATATAATCTTTTACAGGGATGCAGTAACCAAAATTCTGCCCTTGATGGGGAAAAATAATACTATAAAAACGTCTTCACAACTTACCTTTTCCTGTGCAGCATTTCATGGCACTCCCTGCACAGTACAACAAGATTACCGGAATCGTTCTTACCACCTTTTGACCTTGGGACCTTATGGTGCACTTCCTCTGCCGGGCGGCCGCACATGGTACATTTGTATTGTTCCCTTGCCATGGTCTTCTGCCTCTGGTGATGGGCCAGCGTTCCGGTAGGAGCACCCCCCACAAAAGGCCAGCGCTCAAGCAGGTCGATCCAGTCGTCAAGGGACTTCTCCTGTCCCCGGTCCGTGATACCCCATCGCTGGCATTGGTCAATAAACCCTGACAGTTCATGGTAACCCTGGTATCCGGCAGCAAGTTCGGCTTTCCTGCTGTTGAACAAACGGGTCAGACGCTGGATCTTGCTTCGGTATTTAATGCTCTTTTTTATATCAGTATCCTTCATCCTGAATATAATCAGGTAACCCGCACATAAAAATGTTGCCTACAATTCTATCTCGAATTGGGGATGCCCGTTCTCTGTCGGCGGTGCAAGCCAGTCCACCACCCTCCCGGCCTCATCGGCATCCTGCGCAACAATCTCCACCCAGATACTTCCCAGCGGCTCATCACCTGCCGGGAAACTGACCTTGCCCATAGTAGCAGCCTGTTTGTTCAGGATAAATGTCACAGTAAGCCCTTCAATATGTATATTCCTGCGCCCCGTATCCAGTATCTTACGGCTCCTGAGCAGTCCATGGAGCAGTTCCAGCGAATCCCTGCCACCCGTACCAACCAATCTGGCAGTAAAACCTTCTTTCTCCTGTAATTCATACTCCAGATAAGGGAATATTCCCTCTATAGCAGACTGTACCCTGTCCCTGTCCTCTGTGGGGTTGACGTGTGCAGAAACTTCCACTGCTATCATCGTTGTTCCTCAATGATCTTCTGGACCTTTTTCCTTAACTGGTCTACTGTGCCATCATTAACAATGGTAAGGTCAGCATTTTGGATCGACTTTCCCATGCCCCATCCCAGTTCTCTTTTATCACGGATGCGCAGCCTTTCCCTATCCATTAACCTGTCATCAGGCCTGCCCCGTTTTCTAATCCTGGTAAGCCTGTCCTCTGTGGACGATTCGACATTTATCAGCAGGAAATCGTTCCCGAACTCCCCCTTGAAAAGGTGTACCTCCTCAATGTTCCTTACCCCGTCCACCACAGCAGCACTTCCGTTTAAGGCACGCAATTTCGTAACACACCGCCTGGCAATAGCTGATAGTCCTTCCTCCTTTCTTAGCCTGGTACCGGTGCCGCCCAGGTTCTTGTCTGTTGGTTCAAGACCAAGCCTGTGGACCTCTTCACGTATCACATCGCCCATGTTCACTACCGGATAACCCAATTCCTTTGCAACAGCAGCCACTTCACCCTTGCCTGATGCCGGCATACCCACAAAAGCAATTATCCTCATACTATCCTTTCCTCTCCATTCTCTATAGTCCGTATCCGTATGTCTTTGAGATTGGCAGCTTTGATAGCTGTTGCCATATCCAGCACTTCCTGCCTGCTGAATTTCTCTGTATCTTTCATATCCAGGGTATTATCGGATAAACCCTGCTGGACTGCATAGGTAAGGTTACCGCAGTCACATTCATCCAGGTACTGGCTTATCTTCCTGACTTCTTCTGCACCAACGAGCCCCCTGAATACTGTGGTCCTGACCTCCAGTCCAATTCCTGCCCTGATACATTTGTCCAGGGTCATGGCTGTGTTTTCAGCCGCCTTTGAACCTGCATCTACATTTAACCCGGTAACTATAGCGTATTGCTCAGGGTCGTCAAGTGGTGCTTTTACATCAAGGAACACCTTATCAAGCAGATCTTTATCAAGCATTTCCATTACCACATCCGCACCAAACCCATTGGTCTCAAGTCCCACAGCTAGTGAGCCGGACCTGGCAAATCCGGCAAGCTCTATCAGCGCATCCTTTTGAAGGGTCGGCTCACCTCCGCTGAACACTACCGCACTGATGAACGGTTTTGTTTTGGATATCCGTGACTTCATGTCTTCAATATCCATCTCACTACTTCCTGTGATATAGGCGTGGTTCTGGCAGTAGGGACACCTTAACTGGCAGCCCCTGAAAAATATTACCGAAACTGAACGGCTATGCCAATCCACAGTAGAGATAGGGATAAAATGTCCGAAATTGAATGTTTTTAGCATTGACAGACAGGTATATTCATCACAAGATATATAACCATTACAAACGAAAACGCAGGATTAAATATGAACATTGAGATCGACCCGGCTGTAAAGTATAAAGAGGGCACCAAGAGGGTATGTGGTCCTGAGGAAACCCTGGAAAATATCACAGGCATACTGGATAAGGTGGGAGTTACCAGGATCGCTGATATCACTGACCTTGACCGCATAGGAATTCCAGTATTTTCTGCCATCCGGCCCAGTGCGGCCGAGGGTGCCGTTTCCATTTACAGCGGCAAAGGTGCCGATGATACCCAGGCCAGGATATCAGCCATCATGGAAAGTGTGGAGCGCTGCTGTGCAGAACAGCCAAGTATAAGCAAAGACCTGGGCAAAGACCTGGATGAAGAAGATATCAAGCCCAAAATTGCCGATTCTTTTGAAAATCTCTCACAAAAGGTTAACACCATCAATCCTCTTGACCTGCTGACAGCAGAGCCTGTTATTAAGAACACCAGGCTGGAATGGATGGTGGGCTATGACCTGCTGACAGAGGAGAACATCCTTGTACCGTCGAATGCCGTATACCATCCCTATAACCCAAAAAACGGGGGACACCAGTTGTTCCGCAGCAATACCAACGGCCTGGCAGCAGGGAATACTATGGAAGAGACCATACTTCACGGCCTGCTTGAGGTGATCGAGCGGGATGCCCTTAGCATTGCCGAGTACAATAAGAACCCTGGCCGTGAGATCATACTTACACCGGATGATGGTGTCGTCTACGGCCTGTTGAAAAAATTCGAAGCTGCAGGTGTCATAGCAAAAGTATGGCTGCTGACCCACGATATCGGCCTGTACACAGTTGTTTGCGCCCTGGATGACCCGGTCCTGAAAGATCCTGCCCTGCTGGTCATGGGTGCGGGGTCACACCTTATACCTGAAATTGCGGTGTCGAGGGCCCTGACCGAAGCCGCACAGAGCAGGGTAGTGCAGATACACGGTGCCAGGGAGGATACTGACAGGGAATCTGTGGTCCGCACCTTCGGGTACGATGCCATGAAACGGTTGAACCGCTACTGGTATATTGATTCTGCTGAGAAAGTTACCTTGTCCGACCTTGAGGATAAATCCGCCAATACCCCTGCTAAGGATATCCGGGCAACTGTAGATATGCTGCGCGGCATAATTCCTTATGCGGTCATAGTGGATATTTCCAGCACTTCATTGAACCTGCCAGTGGTAAGGGCAGTCCTGCCAACCTTTGAACAGTATACGCTTGACCGGGAGCGCAAGGGTAAGCGCATGAAGATCGGACGAAAACCCAGGACCAGGACCAAACGAACCTTCAAACCACGGCCGGTGACATGACAGAGATTGTGGTCTTTACCGGAACCAGCCTTAGCTGGGAGGAAGCAGGGTCGTTGCTTGATGCTGACTACCGGCCGCCTGTAAAAAGAAATGATATCAATATCCTGGTGGATAAAGGGGGTCCTGACATCATAGGCATCATTGACGGCATATTTTTTGACAGGGCAGCAGTGGCCCACAGGGAGATAATCCGTGCAATAAAGGCAGGGGTTACCGTGGTCGGTGGCTGCAGCATGGGGGCACTGAGGGCATCTGAACTTGATACTTACGGCATTATAGGGGTGGGGCGGATATATGAGTGGTACCGCGACGGGGTTGTGGAATCAGATGACGAGGTGGCTGTCACGTTCCATCCGGAGACGCTTGAACCGCTGTCGGTCCCGCTGGTCAATATGAGGACAACCCTTGGATTTGCTGTGGAAGAAGGAATTATCGACCAGCACCAGAGCGATATGCTGCTTGAGGCGGCTAAGTCGATGTATTATCCTGACAGGACCTATGCGGCTATGGTAAGGAACAGTGTGGGACAGGGCCTTATTCCTGAAAATGAGCAGGATACTGTCATTGATTACTTGATTCACAATGAAGTGGATGTTAAGCGTGAAGATGCCTTGTTGGTTATTGAAAAGATAAAAGAACTGGCTGGGTTGTAAAACGGGTTCGGGTACTTTACGATGTCACTATAGGATAATGAAATTGTTCAACTATTCAGGCCGACATACATGCACCTTATTCTGAACTACTTATCGGGAGAACACCACCTGGCATTTTACAGAAACTGCTTTTTAAACTTCATTAACGGTCTTATTCGGGCTACCGTCATTGACCCAATATACAGCGAGATACCTTAAGATGGGTGTAAATCAGTTAGATATTATACGCATTTGAGTAAATCCAACCACTAAGTTTAATAAGTCATGATAATTAATTAAGTATGGGAGATAATATGGGAATCCTGATACACCTGGCAAAACGCTGGGTTGCCGGCGAATACCTTGAAGATGCTGTCGAGAGGGCAAAATTCATAAACAATCGGGGAATTAGCGGTATCATCAACCATGTGGGAGAACATAATGAGGATATCGCAAAGATAGAAGCTTCAGCTGAAGAATATAACCGGCTGCTGGACGGCATCAAACAGGAAAAAATAGACAGCGCAATATCTATCAACCCTACCCAACTGGGTCTTATGAAAGATGTGCCCACGTGCACCAGGACGATAGAGCCTTTGGTAAAGAAAGCAGCTGACTTTGGCATTTTTGTATGGATGGATATGGAAGGAAGCACCCATACCCAGCAGATCATTGATATCTATAAACATCTCTACAAGGAAAATAAGAACCTGGGAATTGCCATACAGACATACCTGTTCAGGACACCAAAAGACCTGGAAGAACTCTCGGCAATGGGCGCCAAGATACGTTTGTGTAAAGGTGCATATAATGAACCTGCTGATATAGCCATTAAAAAGCATGAGGATATTAGAAAAGCCTATGCATACCTGTTAGAGATGCTGTTTGCCAAGAGGGGACTTGAACTTATTGCAGTGGCCACCCATGATGATGAAATTATCGAACTGGCCAGGCAATTGAACAAGGAATACCCCCGGAATTTTGAGTTACAGATGCTGATGGGGACACATGACAAACAAAA
Organism: ANME-2 cluster archaeon; assembly: GCA_014237145.1. Lineage (NCBI taxonomy): Archaea > Methanobacteriati > Methanobacteriota > Methanomicrobia > Methanosarcinales > ANME-2 cluster archaeon. Next base: position 22,891 of record JAAXOC010000086.1, on the reverse strand, counting down.
AGAGGAACTGGCCCGGGAGGGGTATAAGGTCTGTGGTTATATACCCTACGGGAAGGCCTGGCTGGGTTATTTCCTGCACGGGCTCAATGAGCAGAAGAGGGATATTAAGACTGCAGTGGTTTGTGTTATTAAGGGGGATTGAAGCAGTGGGTTTGCAGATGACTGATGTTAATAACAGGTCTGTATCGCATCTATTTCCCCTGCAATTTCATAAGTCATCCAGTGCAAAAAGTAAAATATCCTCATCCTCTGCAGCATCGCGTAAACGTTTTGAAAAACCGCTTTTTGAGAACAGGCAGTAATGCTCTGTACGTGCATTAAGGTTCCATTTGATTAAATTCTTTTTGTCTTTGAGCTTTGTTAAAATATCCACATCAATCTTGCGATTGTTCCATTTCCATTCCCCTATGAGAATATCTTTTGTATCATCGTTTAAAGCAACGATATCAATCTCATCACCTTTGCGGTTCCACCATGAACCAATATTTTGGAATACAAATGGAAGTTTTTGTTCATCATTTGATCTGTACAGGAACTCAACACAAATGTTTTCAAAAACCGACCCGATGTACTGATCAAGTTCTGATTCGATCTTTGAAAGAACATACCCTGGTCTGCCACTCTCAATAAATCCGCGGTTCTTATGAATGAAGCGAAACCAGAATTTGAAAAAATTGTCCTTGATAAAATACCTGCCCTTTTTGGATCTGGATGTTTTTTCATTCACTGGAACTTTGCGCACCAGGATTTCATATTCATTAATTAGATCGGACATGTAAGGTCCAAGACTGGTATTTTTGATACCGGTACGGTTTGCTATGTCATTCAAAGTGCTTGCTCCGCTGGCAATTACCTCCAAAATTGAAAAATATATCCTGTATTGAGTTCCGAATTCACTGATCAATATATTTGTACCCTCGTCAAGAAGGGGGGCACCAATGTCCAGGAATTGTTCTGAGATAATGTTCAATAGCGTTCTGTCAGTTACATTCTCTAATAATTCGTAGTATTTTGGAACTCCACCGAATATGGAATATATTTCAACAAAGGTGCTGATTTCCAGATACACCAGTATATCTTTACAAACATCATACTGCAGGGGTTTTAGATTGAACAGTGCATCCGAGCGTCCGAATAGTGGTGTTTTATATTCTTTGAATAGATGTTTCATAAGACCGGTGTAAGAACCAAGGAATAAAAATGAATATTTTCGTTCATCTTTGTATTTATCCCAATATTTCTGGATGATAGAAAAAACGCTGGTGTTGATTTTTTTAAAGTTCTGGAATTCATCAAAAATGAAAATCTCTTTGTCTGATAGCGTAAACAAAAAACTAAAAAAATCATCGAAATCTGTAAAGTTTGGAACATAGTCACGGCGCTCCATCAATATAGTCCTGAAATCAGCAAGGATCAGCCGTTCTTCTTTTTCTGCTACAAAAAAGTAAAACGAGTCTTTTCCAAAAACATGCTGTACAAGCCGTGTTTTACCAACACGACGCCTGCCGTATATCACAATCATTGTGCTCTTGTCAAGCGATGTCAATGTTCTGAGCCTCTTGATCTCATCTTTACGATCGTAAAATTGCATGTATAAGCATATAGTTACTTTGTATTTAATAGTTATTGTTAATCACAATAATTGTTAATCACAATAACTTAGTGATAATTGGAATTTGTACCGGTTTTTCCTTGTTACTGTCATCGGCACTGATGCCGTCGGTCACCGAATCATGGATATCCCTGGGACCGATGGACCAGGCCCTGGGTGATGCGCTGCTTGGGATTGCCCGCTCCATGTACTATCCTGACAGGACCTATGCGGCTATAGTAAGGAAGAGTGTGGACCAGGGCCTTATTCCTGCAAATGAGCGAGATAGTGTAATTGACTACCTGGTACATAATGAAGTGGATGTTAAGCGTGAAGATGCCTTGCTGGTTATTGAAAAGATTAAAGAACTGGCAGGATTGTAGAAATGGTTTGAATATTCATTTTCCCAAAACCACAGTCTTGTTTAAGATCATTCCTGGTCTTTTAATTTCTTTAAATCCTATGGCACATGCTCTGTTCACAGTTTCTTCAAATGCCTTTTTTGATACATGAAAAGGCGGCTCTATGATGTAAAAATATCCACCGGGTTTTAATATTGAGTGCATTTCAGACAGGAACTTATCCATATCAGGGACCTCATGAACCATATATACAGCCAGGATATGATCAACCTTTGTTGTAATGCCTATTCTATCCTTTTCACATTTATGCAGTTTAATTCTATTTTCAATATAGGTTCCTTTAATCTTTTTCTCTACTTTCTCAAGCATTCCTTGTTGCAGATCTGCAGCGATTACGTTACCTGATTCACCGACCATATCAGCCATCTCTACTGAAAAAAATCCCGGACCGCATCCTACATCCAAGACAGTCATGCCTTCTTTGACATAGTCTTTTAATATCTTCTTTGGATTCTGGACCAGTTTTCTAAAAATATTATCAAGGCCATTAGCTCTTTCAACAGGGCATACATACTTTTGCTTATCGTTCATATTAAATCAAACCATCCTTCAAATGAATAACCCGATCAGTATATTCCATATGCCAGTCCTCATGAGTGACCATTACTATGGTCTGCTCTAATTCCTTATTCAATTTTTTAAATAATTCAAGTACCTGTCTTGAAGATTCACTATCCAGATTTGCACACGGTTCATCTGCAAAGAGTATTTTCGGTTTATTAACGAGAGCCCTTGCAATGGCTACCCGCTGCTGCTGTCCCCCGGATAGTTCATGCTGGAGGTGGTCAAGTCTATCTCCAAGACCGACCTTGTTTAGAATATCAATACCAGCGTTGATACAGTCTTGTTTCTTTCTTCCCATCATCAACATAGGCAGATATACATTTTCAAGAGCAGTCAATTCACTTATTATCGCATACTCCTGAAAAACATATCCCAGTTGAGTTAATCTGAACAATGACCTTTCTTTTTCTGACAGTTTCGAAACATCTGTCCCATCAATAAGGATCTCGCCTTGCGTTGGTATATCCAGCAGACCTAACTGATGCAGCAATGTGGATTTTCCGCTGCCGCTTGCACCCATTATTGAAATAAACTCTCCTTTTTTGATCTTTAAGGAAATACCTTTTAAAGCATGTACATGGACTGTTCCCATGACATAGGTCCGTGTTAAATTGGTTATAGTTATCATTTTTTAACCCCAGATTGCTTTTAAGATGTTCTCATTTGCTGTTCTCCATGCTGGAATAAATCCGGCGATCAATGAAAAAACAATCAGACTGATGATGTTCTGAAGTATAAGTATCTGTTCTACCATAGGTTCAACATAACCCAGGGGGAAGCGTATAGGATTCACACTCAAATAAGATGCTATAATCCAGAACAAGAGCAATCCTACAGCAATACCGCAAAAGCAGTAGAACAATACCTGGATCACATATGAATTTATTATCACATTCTGTTCGATTCCTATAGCTTTTAAGATGCCTATTTGCCTTTTCTTATTGACTGTATTGATATAAATGATTATAAATATTACAACCACAGCCATAATAAGACTGATAACAGTTGAAATAACCGTGAGGAGAGAAAAACTGTTCACAAGATTCCCTATTTTTCCAGCAGTCTTTTCTTCCCAGGTTTTGATATCCTCACTTATGCCAAGTTCTACGATTTTAGTCCTGTACTCTTCTTCAGTTTCCCTCTGGGAGAGTTTAACAAGGATCTCTGATGCCTGGTTTTCAACTCCCAGTACAGATTCCATCTCTTTTTCGGTGATAAAAGCATATCTATTGATATTTATAGAACTAATATCAAAAATACCTTTAACCCTATACTTTCTTATGACTCCGTTGCTAAAAGTCACATCAATTTTATCACCTACTTGTACACCACCGAGATCAGAATCACCAGTCAATTCACCTTCTTTACCGGTTATATCAATTCCTAATAGAATCTCATTGGTATTCTCTTTCCCTAGGTATTCACCGGCTATCAATCCTGAATGGAATTTAGTTACAACTTCTTCATCAGATGGATCGATCGAATGAACTGACCCACTTTTTAATTTATTGTTATAGAAGAAGGTAGCACCTGTCATGTAACGTGATGATGTTCCGACCACTCCCGGCAACTTATTTATTTTTTTTTCAATACTATCTGCATTATCTATATAGCGTTGATCATCTTTTGGTTCGATGACTACATTACCACAAACATGTTCTATCGATTGCCGAATTAATGTTTCCTCTACACCATCAACGATCGAAGGAAAGAATATAAGGTTTACAAATATCAGTGATATGATCAAAACTGTCAGGACAGATGTTCCTTTATTTCCTCTTTGAATAGACTTACATGCTAAAAAAAAGGAAACTTTGAGATTATTAAACATTTTCATTCCTCTTTTTCATTTTTCAGTTTGAGTAAATTCCTAATCTGTTCTTTTTTCGTACCATCTTCCTTCTTGAAGTAAAATAATCCAATACCGATCAGACTAAAAAGAGAGATCAGGACAATATTATTTATTATACTCCCGTTTTTACTGTTTACCATGAGGTTTAATTCTTCTACACTGGTATGTTCTCCAAAATCATCTTCATAAGTGATAACAAGAGAGTACGTGAATTCACCGCCTTTATCAGGTATTACAGTAAACACTGCCGGGCTGTCATCATCAGCTTCTACTTTTCCAAGAAAAGCTTCTTTTATTCCTGGGAATGGGAGATCCACTATAGCTATTTTAACTGATTTTGCATCCCCTTCCCCCGCATTTTCAATCCTGATGGTAAGAGTCATCTCTTCATTGACCGAACCAAGCAGCGGATCTGTTTTAATATTGGCAATTGTCAGTTTAGCTTTTCCCTGAACATCAAGGCCAATAACTTCAGTTGAGGTTACACTATGATTCTGTGTCTCATCAGTGCCGGTTATTATTATTGGAATATTATATGAAGTTGGCTCAGAATCGCTGGCAACCTTTAATCGAAATGTTACTGTTTCTGATTCCTGTGCATCCAATTTCTGAATGAACCTGCTGCTGTCATCTAATGGAATGATTTGAGGAAGTTGATCTAATTCTAAACTTACTCTTATATTTTTGGAATTGCCTGTGCCTACACTGGTAAGATCTGTGCTAAATATAAATTCATCACCGGGCGTTATTACCTGGGGGGATATGGATGAATTATTCAATACCAGATCAGGATTTCCCTCAATATTAATCCTGACATTCTTAATTGATCCGATTGTCTTCCCCTGCATACTTGCCATTTTGAAAGTAAGTTCATATTCTCCTGATCGTGCCATTGGATCAACAGTAAAAAAATACAAAGCTTCATAACTGCCAAATGCAGAGATTTTTGGTATTGTTAAGGTAGTATTTGTATGGTGTTTTGATACACTATGCTCACTGCAACTGTATTTTAAATGAAATGGAAAGATTTCTTCTAATTCTATTACGACATCCAACGCAGGGTCTTTTGCATAATTCTCAATATTGATCTTTACAAACATATCCTCGCCTGGTCTGGCAGGCTGTGGATTAATTTCTGCAGTTAATATCTGCAGATTAGCATTTGACGGAGCATCATAACCTCTTGCAGTGACGCAAGGAACTATTAATATTAATGTTAGAATTAATACTAAAGTGGTCAATTTGGCCAGGATTTTCATCTGTTTAATTTTCATTTTCATTCCTCATTATATTCGTACATTTTATATAGTTCTTAAAACAACTATACAGTTGTATTAAGATTGGGCTAACAATATATATGATTTACACTCTTAATTACCACATGCGGGTTGTTGTAAATGGAACTACGAAGATCACTACGGGAACTTGGATTAACTAAATATGAAACAGACGCATATTTGAATATCCTGACACATGGAATTGCAGAAGCAAGCACAATATATAAAGAAGCAAAGATTCCTTTTGGAAAGATCTATGAGACATTGAACATACTTATCAGTAAGGGACTGATCGAGGTTCAAAATACCAGGCCGAAGAAATATAAAGCAAGATCAGCAAAGGTAGCATTTGATCATATTCTTAAAATGAAAAAGGAAGATATGGAAAAAGATCTGCAAAAAACAAGAGATCTGATTATGCAGGTGCTTGATAAGATCAATAAGATCAATGTCAAACAGCCGGAAGAAAAGATATTCTGGACAACGGCTGTAGGCAGCGAAGTAGTAGAACTGGTAAGTGCTAATTTCGAAGAAGCGAAAAAAGAGATATGCATTTGTATCTATCATGAATATCAGCATACTTATAAAGTTCAATTTTTGAAAAACATGCCTTTTATCATGGATAAAGTTATCAAGGCTTCACTGCGGGGTATAAAAATAAGAGTATTGGCATCTGAAGAAATGATGAATATTTTTAAGGATATTTTTAGGAAATTGAATGGCCCCAAAGAAGCATTACAGAATATTTATCTAAGAACAACAAATAATATTTCAACAACATATTTTACGATCATTGACTCTGAGAAGGTGGTTCTACAGGTTGACGACCCCACTGACCCGAGTAATACCCTGGCTATGACAAAAATATGGGATGAAAAGTTAGCCAGAAGAATAGAAGAAAAATTCAATGAAATGTGGGAAGAAGCAAAGTTGGTGGAGGTATAGCGTTTATAATTTTTAATAGTATATCGATCGTGTCCAATATCTGAGACTTTTCATTATTTAGCATGAAAGTACCCTTGGGTTCTTTCATCTTTTTGTGCATGTTATTCGAAGAATTTCATGTAAGTTTCTGTTTTGCATTTATGGCACAGTTCCATAATCCAGTTACAAGCCATATAATATTCATTAACCTCGATGACATCCATAAGCTATCCATCAATTTAAAATTCCAAGAAAAAGGAGCTAAATTAGGGCTTTAAATCGAAAAATAAGTATGGCAATTATTACTGGCAGCTTGGGACGGATGTAAATCAGTTAGAAATTATACGCCTTCGAGTAAATACAACCACAAAGTTTAACAAGTTATAATAAATATTTTAGTATGGGAGATAATATGGGAATCCTGATACACTTGGCAAAACGCTGGGTTGCCGGCGAATACCTTGAAGATGCTGTTGAAAGGGCAAAATCCGCAAACAGTCGGGGAATTAGCGGTATCATCAACCATGTGGGAGAACATAATGAGGATATCGCAGAAATTGAAGCTTCGGCTAAAGAATATAACCGGCTGCTTAACGGCATCAAACAGGAAAAAATAGACAGCGCCATATCTATCAAACCTACCCAGCTGGGTCTCATGAAAGATGTGCCAACGTGCACCGGGACGATAAAGCCTCTGGTAAAGAAGGCAGCCGACCTCGGCATTTTTGTATGGATGGATATGGAAGGTAGTACACATACCCAGCAGATCATTGATATCTACAAACATCTCTACAAGGAAAATAAAAACCTTGGGATTGCCATCCAGGTATACCTGTTCAGGACACCGGAAGACCTGAAAGAACTCTCGGCAATGGGCGCTAAGATACGTTTGTGTAAAGGTGCATATAACGAACCGGCTGATATAGCCATTAAAAGGCATGAAGATATTAGAAAAGTCTATGCAGACCCGTTGGAGATGTTGTTCAGGGAGGGGGGACTTGAACTTATTGCAGTGGCAACCCATGATGATGAACTTATTGAACTGGCCATACAACTGAACAAGGAACACCCCCGGAATTTCGAGTTCCAGATGCTGATGGGGGCACATGACAAACGAAAAGAGGAACTGGCAGGGGAGGGGTATAAGGTCTGTGGTTATATACCCTATGGCAAGGGCTGGCTGGGTTATTTCCTGCGGAGGCTCAATGAGCAGAAGCGGGACATTAAGACTGCATTGGTTTGTGTTATTAAGGGGGATTGAAGTAGTGGGTTTGCAGATGATTGATGTTATATTTTGATAGCTATTTTCACACCGTTATTGATAGTGGTCCCCTACACCAGCATCACACCGCCGTTGACACCAGAGGTCACCGAGTACACAAAGTCATATTTTGCGTACTGCAGGAAAGAGTAATTAGGTGATATGGTCATCTATATATTGAACACCAATGGATGATAAAAACAGGTTCATTCTGATTATTATTGTAGCTATTGCCGGCCTGATGCTAATGGTTGGCGGTCCGATGGTGCTGCTGTACCTGGGCAATGTACAGCAAAATAATATAGATGATAGTAACAAAAAGTAGAATTCGTGGTTCAACGGCTCACAGTACATCAACAGTTCTGAGAACTGGGCCTATATTGACCTTACATTTCCAGGCGAATATGAGGGGGCAAGCTGGGATGTAGGTGTCTATGGGGTTGATGGGGATCGCCGTGTGTTTATCTATTCTATGGAATATGATGTCAACTCTTCGGTCAATGGGGTCAAGCTGAACCTTGGGGACCAGCAGATACAGTGGTTCGATTGTTTTTATTTTGTGGTCTCTGTTGAAAAAGAGACACAGGCTGAACGGGTCTGTTTGGATGAGTTTGAGGTGAGGTGAGGTGAGAATTGAGGTGGAAGTGGTGTGTTTAGCTTTTTCCCGTGAGTAAACTAACCTATATTTCGCTAACTCTTAAATCCAGAGCATCATGTCTATGCATGAGTTTAAGCGCATATACTGTTTTCATGTCACATTTCGACAAATGAGGCATGAACATAAAATTACTTATCCAAATACAAAAGAACCTGACAATCTTGTATGTCACAATGTTTCAGTAAATGGTTATTATTACGTCAAAGGTGCCTGGAATCTTGATGAACTAAACACATTTGATAGTGATGGAATAACACCCATTGAACCGGGAACTGTGGTTTTTGTGTGTGGTAATACCTACACACACCACTTATATTGGATTTTAGAACAGTACCACTGAGGCGTTAAGGTTATACGACTATCTTTCAGCCAGTTTTACAAGGATGTTCTCAAGGCGCTGGTTGTGTTCTTTCATCCACTGGTTGTGTCCTCTCGACTCCACTATAAATGATCCAACTGTATTATCAATGCTGCTTAATGTACTATTCATATCCCCAAGAGTAGCTTTTAACTCTCCAGTATTGGTTTTTATTCCATCTAAGTGATCCAGTCCAATATCGAATTTTTGGCCAAATTCATAATATTATGGTTAGGGGTAATAATTTCAATATGGACGATTGAAGCCGAAAATATGAAATTTTAGGGTTGAAGTTGAATCATTTTCCAACCTCAGATTGACACCAGGGATTTACTTTAGTACATTATCTTATAGATTATTATACTATTAAAAAGAAAACGTTTATACATTATTACTCAAAAAAATCCTTAACAAAAGAGTATACTGATTAAAACGGGAAAAGACGCAAGAGTTAATAAATGACAACCACTACGAACATATTGCATGAATTTATAACTGATTTGAAAAATATTGGTGGCATTGAAGCATGCGCCATTGTCAGCCGTGATGGGCTTCTAATGAGTTCTGATATGCCTGATGGCATAATGGGTGAAACCTTTGCTGCCATGTCTGCGACTATGCTGGGAGCTGCAGAAACAGCTACTACATAACTATATATGGGATTGCCCAGCAGGATAATTGTTGAATCGCAAACCGGAAAACTGATCTGCATGGGAGCCGATCCTAAAGCCTTACTTGTCATCATGGCAAAACCGGATGCAGGTCTTGGCCTTATTTTGGTTGAAGTTGAGAAAACAGCGGCCAAGATCAAGAAATTAATGTAGGACTCAACAATAAAACAAATAATCTCTGGCATTATTGGACGTATAGGAAAATATTAATGCATTTCGATATAGATATAGGTGATATTCTTTGATATATATACTACAAATTTCTTAACTACAAATTCTCATTCAACTATACTGCATGCGTTTTCATATCATTTAAATTTTTGTTCCCCTCAAAACCCCGAGTCTCAGGATTTATACTACACATTTAACTTTCCGGTAAAATCCATTGCGATGATTTTATCATGTAATTTGATTTAATAGACTTTGGTGATTTGGTTTGGACATGAGAAAAAGAAAATATCATCATTTTCCCCTTCATAATGTTGATTTTACCCAAAAGTACAGTTTTTGGGCCAACCTTCCATATCTTGTAGAAACATTTGCAGGGATGAATAAGAAATCCGGGTCATTCAAATTGATGGGAAATAAAGGGGAAACCTTGAAAACAAAACGAAATATTGCCATTGATATCGCTGATGCAAATGTAGATTTTGTACCATTGACCAATCAAAACCAGAAAAATATATTGTTGAACATTGATAAGAATGGCACTATTGATTTCAGGTTTAGGATACTTTATTCGTACCTGAATACAAAATACAGCCGCATCGCCACCAGAGGCGATACATTCCTGATCAGGAGTGAACTTGCAGACGGTATTCTAACATTGAAGATACATCTGGCGGATGGTCCTGGGCATACAACATGTAATGAGATTGCTGATACTATAGTAGACGAGATTGATCGGAGCAATAAAAAATAATCATCTATATCCATGATAGATTGGCCACCTGCTATTGGAATAATACTGTAAAACCGAATAATTTATCTACTATATGTTTAATGAAAGAGAGTTGAATTTCAGACTTACTTATCCCAGGTGATGTATTACTTCAAAAAAACAGGAATTTATGTATTGTTATATAGCAGAAATAACGAAGCTCATCCTTGGTAAATAATAATATTAAGGGTAATTCTAAAATATATATCAGTGAATGAATAAAATCCTTCATAATGGTGAAAATAATATGACAAAGGCCGATATTTTATCTCAGATCAAGAAAGCCGAAGAAGATACAAGGACAATGATATCTGAGGCAAATGAAGCTAAAGCTAAAAAAATTCTCGAAGCAAAGAATCGGTCAAGGGAATTGATCAATGAGGTTAAGAACGAGAGTGCGGCAATTGCTGATACAAAAATTTCCCACGCAAAAGAGAAAATAAAATCAGAAAAAGAAAAAATGCTAAAAGAAGGAGTCGTTGTTGCAGAATCAATAAAATCAAAGGCAAATAGCAATGTAGCAAAAGCCACAGAATATCTTGTGGAACAATTTGAGAGGAGCATACATGCTTAAAGCCAAAAAGGTTTCAAAAGCAGTAATTATTGGCAATAAGAAATTATTGCATCCGACTGTGGACATCTTGCATTCAATACAGTGTATCCATGTAGAAGATTTCACTGAAGACGATTCATTTCTTACTATTGGCAAACCCGGTGAAGTGGCTTCACAAGCCTCTAATAAATTGGTCAAGCTACGATCACTTACAAATTTTCTAGGTATAAAACCGACACATTCCGATAAGCTTCAAAATGAAGATGCAATTTTAAATGAACTTGATGCAAAATTAGAAAAGCTGGATTCAATTGTCAACGAATTATTAGATCGGAAAAATGTACTTGGGACTGAACTAAAGAATATAGACGATTCCATTTTCGTGCTGGAACCTCTGTCTTTACTTCCGCTGGACCTTGAGTATTATAAGGGTTATAGTTCAATCAATGCCATCATAGGTTATATCCAGGGTGAAATATCCGGAATTGAACAAGAGATCAGGAGTATTACAACAAATTATGAACTGTTCTCATCACCCTATAACAAAAAAAATGTTATTGCCTTATTTATGCCTGTTGAGTACCAGCAGCAAGTCACTGACATTCTTGAAAAATATTACTTTAATGATATCCATGTACCTGAATTAAAAGGCAATCCCGGAAAGATGATGAACGGAATGAAAAACAGGAAAGAAGACATACAACTTGAACTAACTTCACTTGAAGATGAAATTGCAGATCTTAAAGGTAAATATATGGATTTCATCCTTGCTTCAGATGAGGTATTATCGATCACTACAGAAAAAGCAGAAGCACCATTGCGTTTTGCAACATCTGAGAGTACTTTTATTATTGATTGCTGGATAGCTGATGACAAGTTCCATCAGGTGGAAGATACCCTTGAGAAAAATTTCAATGGCAGTGTAATGATTTCCAAACTGGATGTGGAAAAAGAAGAGATCGAATCCAGTACAATTCCGGTTGAATATGATAATCCCGGACTGGTCAAGCCTCTTGAAACGATTATGGACTTATATTCCAGACCACTCTATAAGGAGATCGACCCATCAGTTATTATTTTCTTCACATTCCCATTATTCTACGGTCTCATGCTTGGAGATATTGGATATGGTCTGGTACTCTTTACACTTGGAATGGTAGGCAGGGCAAAGATAAAGACCGGCGGTATGAGACCACTGGCAACGCTGCTTGTCTATTGCAGTATCACTACAACAATATTCGGTATACTGTTCGCAGAAATATTCGGTTTCCATGTGTTTGGGCACCATAGCATTGTGGCAGTACTTTTTGGTGAACACAGTGCCCTTGGGGGGATATTCTATAACTTCCATGCCCTGCCCATCCTTAATAGACTTGGTGAGAAAGATATACCCATACTTTTGATAATATCAGCACTTATCGGTGTTGTGCACCTGAATCTGGGATTCATTCTTGGTTTCAGGAACGAAGCTGTCTCACATGGTCTAAAGACTGCGGTGCTGGAAAAGATAAGCTGGATGGTACTACAACTGGGAATCGCCATATTTGCTCTTGCAGCCCTGGGATATATTCCTGTTGTTGGTAAGACCGGCGGATTAGTCATATCATTGATAGGTGTGGTGATGCTCATTGCAGGTGAAGGCGGGTCAGCCATTCTTGAACTGCCTTCAATTCTCAGTAACACACTGTCATATACAAGGTTGGCCGCCGTGGGTCTGTCTTCTGTAGGTATTGCATATGCAATAAATTATATTGTGACAAATTTGCTCTTTCCAGAAGGGGGAATTTTCATAATACTTGGAATTATTGTGCTCCTGATAGGACACACTGTTAACACCGTGCTTGGTGTAGTAGCACCGGGACTGCATGCATTAAGGTTGCAGTATGTAGAATTCTTTACAAAATTCTACCATGGCGGTGGTCGTAAATTTAATCCATTCGGATATAATCGAAAATATACAGAGGTAAAATAAATGGTAGATATTAGTATAGCAGATGCAACCGTAGAACAGATTCTTGCGAATCAAAAAGGACTTATAGCAATCGGCGCAGGCCTGGCAGTAGGACTGTCCGGCATTGCTTCAGGTATTGCAGAAAAGGATATCGGCGCAGCCGCTGTCGGTGCAATGGCAGAACGAGAAGAGCTGTTCGGAAAGGGTCTTATCCTGACCGTTATCCCGGAGACTATTGTTATCTTTGGACTGGTTGTTGCCATATTGTTGCTCTTCCTGTAAGACTATTTACCCGTCAGCGGGAGATTGGACATGGGACTTGAAAATGTTGTAAATGATATCCTGGAACAGGCAAAAACAGAAGTAGCCGCTATTGAAGCTGAGGCACAGGATGAAGCTGCAGCAATAATCGACAAAGCAAAAAATGAAGCTGAAAAGATTTTAGCTGACAGCAAGACCGAAGTTGAGGCAAATATCCAGAGAAGGCTCAAACAGGAAAAATCCAGTGCGAAACTTGAGAGCAAGAGAGCTGCACTCAATGCTAAAAAGGATGTCTTGGACAGTGTTTATCAGTCGGCCAGAGAAGCTATCTCATCATTGCCACCAGACAAGAATGCATCTATGTTGAAAGCAATTCTTGATGAGCATGGAAGTGAAGGCGCCAGGATATATTCCAACACAAGGGATACAAAGCTGGTCAAGGAATTGACAGACCTTACCTTTATGGGTGAGATTGACTGTATTGGCGGCCTGATCATCGAGAATGATGACGGTTCAGTACGACTGGACTACACTTTCGACGGAATTCTGGACGATGTGTCTGAACAAACACTAAAACCTGTATCAGACATACTATTTGGATGAGGTATTAAGATGTTCTTTAATCGCCGGGGCAGTAAAAAGTATGCATACATTACGGCCCGGGTCAGGGCTATGAAGAGCAAGCTGATCCAGAAGGAAGTTTATCCAAAGATGATGAACATGGACCTTCCTGAGATCACACGTTTTATCGGTGAGTCAGAATATAAACAGGATGTGGATGAGCTTGCACAGAAATACAGCGGCATAGACCTTTTAGAGCATGCCCTCAATCAGAATCTTGCCAGGACATACAGGAAATTGTTACGTATTTCCCAGGATGAACCACACTATTTGATCACAGAATACCTGAGGTACTGGGATATTTGGAATATCAAGACCATACTCAGGGGAAAATATTACGGAGCTCCTCTTGAAGAGATACAGGAGGCCGTGGTGGCAGCAGGACAACTGGGATATCGTCAACTTAACTCCATTGCCAGTATGGAATCAATTGATGATATTAAGGTTGCTCTTGAAAATACCCCATATCATTCTGTCATTTCCGATTACCAGGGCGGAATGCTGTCAACTGTCGAGAACAATCTGGATAAGTTATATTATTCCAGAATACTTTCTTCAATGGACAAATCCAAGGGTGAAAAGTTAAGCCTGAAATTCATCAGGACCGAAATTGACCTTAAAAACCTTAAGACTCTTTTCAGGACTAAAAAGGCAGACCTTCCCAGGGATGAGATAATGGAACTGTTAATACCTGGCGGAGCTGAACTGAAAGATGGAGATCTACGTCGTCTGGTCTCTCTCTCATGGCCGGATTTCATTAAAAGCCAGGAAGATTATTCATATTGGTCTTCACTTTCAGAAGTGATCAGTGAAGATATGCCCTCCCTTATGGACGTGGAAGCAGAACTGGATAAATATGCAATGAAATATTCATCAAAAGTATCGCACTATTATCCACTATCAATTTTACCTATTTTTGATTATATAGTCAGAAAGAATAATGAAATAAACAATCTTAGAACGATAGCCAGAGGCAAAGAATCTGCATTGTCTGATGATATCATAAAGAAACACCTGGTGATGTGATATGGAGATAGCAGTAATTGGAAGCAGTGAATTTACTCTTGGCTTCAGACTTGCCGGTATAAGAAATATCCATGAAACAAACGGAAAGGATGATCTTATACCTATTATTCAGAATGTACTTAACGACAGGGAAATAGGAGTATTAGTTATCCACAACGATGATCTGGCCAGTTTGCCTGAGAATTTCCAGAATATGCTGGATGAACTGGTTACGCCCACGACAATTGCACTGGGCGGTGCAGGTGAAAGTTCAAATTTAAGAGATAAAATAAAACAAGCAGTAGGTGTTGATCTGTGGAAATGAAAGGAGAGATTTATAGGATATCAGGACCAGTGGTCACAATCCAGGGCATCAATACCCGGATGTATGATGTGGTCAAAATAGGACATGAACGTCTGATGGGAGAGGTTATCGGAATTGAGGGGGATCGGTCCATTGTGCAGGTCTATGAGGAGACGGCAGGAATCAGGCCCGGAGAACCTGTAGAGAACACGGGTATGCCACTTTCCGTTCAACTTGGACCTGGCCTTCTTGAGAGTATATATGATGGGATACAGCGTCCTTTGCCCCTTCTTAGGGAAAAGATGGGGGACTTTATCGAGAGGGGAGTTATGGCAGATGGCCTGGATCAGGAAAAACTCTGGGAATTTAAATCAACTGCCAAAGCAGGAGATGCGGTTTCCGGCGGCGATGTGATCGGGACCGTTCAGGAGACCATTAATGTGGAACAACGTATAATGGTCCCGCCCAATGTGTCAGGTACTATTGATGAGATCAAGGACGGAAAGTTTAAAGTGGTTGATACGATTTGCACTTTGACCGACGGTACCGAGCTTCAGATGATGCAGAAATGGCCTGTCAGGATGCCCAGGCCGGTAAGCAAGAAATTAACGCCGAATACCCCGCTTATCACGGGTCAGCGAATTCTCGATGGAATGTTCCCTGTGGCCAAAGGCGGTACAGCAGCTATCCCGGGTCCATTCGGTAGCGGCAAGACCGTCACCCAGCAGCAGCTTGCAAAATGGAGCGATACCGAGATCGTGGTATATATCGGCTGTGGTGAAAGAGGTAACGAGATGGCTGATGTGCTCACCGAGTTCCCTGAACTGGAAGACCCAAAGACCGGCCGTCCCCTGATGGAGCGGACCGTGCTTATCGCCAATACCAGTAATATGCCTGTGGCAGCCAGGGAAGCCAGTGTATATACCGGCATCACTATTGCCGAATATTACAGGGACATGGGATACGATGTATCACTGATGGCTGACAGTACCAGCAGGTGGGCCGAAGCCATGCGGGAGATCTCATCCAGGCTGGAAGAAATGCCTGGAGAGGAAGGGTATCCTGCATACCTGTCAGCCCGGTTGAGTGAGTTCTACGAACGGGCAGGCAGGGTGAAGTCACTTGCAGAGCTTGAAGGTTCCATTACTATCATCGGTGCAGTTTCACCACCGGGTGGTGACTTCTCAGAACCGGTCACGCAGAATACGCTGCGTATTGTCAAGGTGTTCTGGGCACTTGACGCAAAGCTGGCCCAGAGGAGGCATTTCCCGTCTATTAACTGGCTGAGCAGTTATAGTCTCTACACTAAGGGACTGGCTGACTGGTATAATGATAATGTATCCCCTGAATGGGTCAAACTAAGGGATAATGCCATGGACTTGCTCCAGCAGGAAGCAGAATTACAGGAGATCGTACAACTGGTTGGTTCGGATGCATTGCCTCCTGACCAGCAATTGACTCTGGAGATCACAAGGATGATCAGGGAGATATTCCTGCAGCAGAATGCTTTCCACCCCGTTGATACCTTTTGTCCCATGGACAGGCAGTACAAGCTCCTTGATACTATCCAGAAATTTGCAGATAAGGCAAATGTGGCACTTGATTCCGGTGTTACGATGCAGGACATTGTCAAACTGGAATCCAAGGATGAACTTGGAAAGGTAAGGTTTGATGACGATTTCGAAGGTGCGCTTAAAAAGGTCATAGACAAGATGGAAGATGAGTTCGATTCCCTTAAGAGCGAAGACTATGCCGCCACAGCAACTGCAGAGGAGGCTGAGCAAATTGACTAAGGAATACAAGACCATCACAGAGATCTCAGGACCGCTTATTTTCCTGGAAAAGACCGAACCTGTAAGTTATGGTGAACTGGTAAATATCAACCTGCCCGACGGTTCTACAAAGAGGGGACAGGTACTGGATACTTCACACGACAAAGTTGTCGTGCAGGTTTTCGAGGGTACAGGTGGCCTGAACAGGGAAAGCGGTGTCAGGTTCACGGGGGAGACCATTAAACTGGCCGTGTCCTCTGATATGTTAGGCAGGATACTTTCAGGAAGTGGCGACCCTCTGGACGGCGGACCACGTATCATTCCCGAGGACAGGCTGGACATCAACGGTGCAGCCATTAATCCTTATTCCCGGTTACCTCCTGAGGATTTCATCCAGACAGGTATCAGTACTATTGACGGTACAAATACACTGGTAAGGGGACAAAAACTACCTATTTTCTCAGGTTCAGGTCTGCCTCATAATGAGATTGCCCTGCAGATCGCAAGACAGGCTAAAGTGCCAGGCAGTGAAGAGGACTTTGCTATTGTCTTTGCGGCAATGGGTATCACAAATGAGGAAGCCCAGTATTTTATGGCAGATTTTGAGAGGACAGGTGCCCTAGAGCGGGCAGTGGTGTTCCTTAACCTGGCAAACGATCCGGCTGTGGAGAGGTTGATCACTCCGAGGATGGCACTTACAGCAGCCGAATACCTGGCATACGAACATGATATGCATGTACTGGTGATCCTGACCGATATCACTAACTATTGTGAAGCACTCAGACAGATGGGGGCAGCCAGGGAAGAAGTACCTGGCAGGCGTGGCTATCCCGGTTATATGTACACTGACCTTGCCAGTTTGTATGAAAGGGCAGGCGTGGTAAAGGGCAGGAAGGGATCAGTAACACAGTTCAGTATCCTGAGCATGCCCGGTGATGATATCACTCACCCGATTCCTGACCTTAGCGGCTATATTACCGAAGGCCAGATAGTCATTTCGAGGGAACTTCATATGAAGGGCATATATCCACCTGTCAATGTGCTGCCGTCATTGAGCAGGCTGATGAACAGCGGTATCGGTGAAGGTCACACCAGGGACGATCATAAGGCAGTATCTGACCAGATGTATGCGGCTTATGCTGAAGGTAAGGACCTGCGCGGCCTGGTGGCCATTGTGGGCAAGGATGCACTGTCAGACAGGGATAAGAAACTGCTGGAATTTGCTGATATGTTCGAGGACAGGTTTGTCAGGCAGGGTCTGGACGAGGACAGGGATATCGAGACCACCCTCACTATCGGGTGGGAAATGCTTTCAGAACTCCCGGAGTCGATGCTGACCAGGATCGATAACAAGTTCATAGAGAAATACCATCCGGCCCATAAGAAATAGAGCTGGATCTTTGGAGGATTAGACTTTGGCTATACAGGATGTTAAACCCACACGTTCAGAACTTATCGAGCTGAAAAAGAAGATCAAGCTCTCTGAGGGTGGACATAAATTGCTCAAGATGAAACGTGATGGGTTGATTCTGGAATTCTTTGAGATACTGGAGAAAGCTAAGAGCATCAGGACCGAGCTTGACGTTCAGTTCGATATATCAATGGAAAAGGTCAATATTGCCAAGTCAGTGGAAGGTACTGTGACAGTCAAATCCACTGCTTTTTCTTTTAAGGACACACCGTCCCTGGAAGTCCAGAGCAAGAACGTAATGGGCGTGGTTGTGCCCAAGATCGAGTCAAGCAGTGTCAGGAAGCATATCAATGATCGTGGATATGGTATCATCGGCACCAGCAGTAGAATTGATGAAGCAGTTGATGCCTACGAGGTGCTGGTTGAAAAGATTATTCTGGCTGCCGAGATCGAGACCACTATAAAGAAACTGCTGGATGAGATCGAGAAGACCAAGCGCAGGGTCAATGCACTTGAGTTTAAGGTCATTCCTGAATTAACTGAGGCTAGGGATTTTATTATGCTCAGGCTGGATGAGATGGAGAGGGAGAACACTTTCAGGCTCAAACGCATCAAAGGATAGATATACTGTGCGACACATCAGGCGTTAGGATGTCGTTAACGGATAAGTTGATTGAGAAGTTGAACGAGCCTGAAATAAAGGCTTATATTCTTCGTTATTTTTGGATCATCTCACTGATGATGCTGGTGCTGGGGTATAGCATAATGGCTTATGTTCTATTTTATTAGGCTCTTATTAGGCATGTACAGCTTATATTGCGCAGGTGTTTTTCTAAATTCCAAAATGACCGTAAGGGGCACCCGGCAGGAGTGAAGGGGAGAGGGGGCGGCAGGAGAGCTGAAGAATGGAGGGGGGCTGGAGTTCATTAGTATCTCACCGCAAAGGGTGCAAAGACCGCAAAGGATTTTACTGCCCTGGCTTTGCGCTCTTGGCGGTGCAGTATTTCATATATAATATATTTTAACAGCTGTCGGCAGCTAACCGACATAACATCCACTTCGCACCCCGGGACCGCCGAATACCCATGCATCCACAAGGCACCAGTAAAGCGCCTGCCAGCTCCCTCACCATAAGGGCGGATGAAGCAGACCGGGACGGGCAACAGGGCAGAGTGAAGGCGATGAGGGGCTGGAATCAGTTCAATACTAACCGCAGAGTTCGCTGAGATACACAGAGAAGGCTAAAAATGCTCAGCGCAAT
Organism: ANME-2 cluster archaeon; assembly: GCA_014237145.1. NCBI lineage: Archaea > Methanobacteriati > Methanobacteriota > Methanomicrobia > Methanosarcinales > ANME-2 cluster archaeon. The sequence goes on along the minus strand of JAAXOC010000086.1, from coordinate 3,234 downwards.
CCGCTTCCTTAGCGGTTAAAAGTTCACACAAATCAACAAGGATTTGGTACCGATTCCATCATTAGAAGAACAAAAACGCATCATTGCTAAAGTAGACCAGCTCATGGCCCTTTGCGATGAACTGGAGGCCGGGCTGGTTCAGGCGCAGACCGAGGGCGGGAAATTGATGGAGGCTGTTGTGTATCATGTGCTGGCGGGGTGATCTGGGAATCTTCAAGGGCGCCAGGGTGGAGTGAAGGCGAGAGGGGGGCTGGTTTTCACTATTTGGTTCACCGCAAAGGATTCTGTTGGGTTGGCTTTGCGTTATTTGTGGCGCAGTATTTCATAAATAATATATTTTAACTGCTGCCGGCAGCTAACCACATAACATCCACTTCGTACCCCCGGATACCCATGCATCCACAAGGCATCACAAAAGCGCCTGCCAGCCCCCACACCAGAAGGGCGGGCGGAGCAGAGCGGGACGGGCACCCTGGCAGAGGGAAGGTGAGAGGGGGCAGCAGGAGAGTAGAAGAACACGCGCGATAACAACAAATTCTATATATGGTTTTAAATCATGAATGTTGGCTAACAAATGACAACAGAAAACATATTCAAACTGCATCATAAAGATGCCAGAAATATTGATGAAGTAATCAAAAAAAATATTGTCGATATAACTATTACTTCTCCACCCTATTTTAATATGAAAGATTATGGATATAGTGAACAAATTGGTTTTGGTCAGTCCTATGAGGAGTATCTTGATGATTTGGAAAGAGTTTTTGAAAAAATATATCACGTCACAAAAGACACAGGATGTTTGTGGGTTGTCATTGACACATTTAAAAATAATGGGGAGGTAGTTCCGCTACCATTTGATTTTTCAAATACAATAAAAAAAGTGGGATGGAAACTGCATGACATTATTATTTGGAATAAAGATAAAACGGTTCCATGGAGCCATAAAGGACAAACAAAAAATAAGTTTGAATACGTTCTTTTTTTCATTAAAAATAAGAACTATAAATACTATAAAGATGAAGCGCGTGAATATAATACTAAGTTTCTAAAAAAATGGTGGATAAGATATCCTGAACGATATAATCCTAAAGGAAAAGCTCCTGATGAAATTTGGAATTATGATATTCCAACACAAGGATTTTGGGGAAATAAATATATCCGACATTTTTGCCCTCTACCAACCGATATGATTGGAAGAATGATACAATTAACTTCTGATGAAGGTGATGTTATTTTAGATCCTTTTGCGGGATCAGGGTCTGTACTTGCTCAAGCAGCTTACATGAATCGAAAATTTATTGGTTTGGAATTAAATGAAAGCTATATCGATATGTTCCAGAACTATCTACAATGTACTTTTGAATCTGGACAAAAGAAATATCAACTGGTTAAAAGTGGAAAATATGCACAAGATAATTTTTCCGAAACAATTTTGAACTTGAGAGCTTTGAAATTTGCAAAAATTTTACACAAAAACATTAAATCAGACTTTAAAGATATGATAAAGACAATTTGTGTTGAAATCGCAGATGAAGAGCCAGATGTAAAACACAAGATCATCAAAGTAAATTATAGTATATTCTTTGAAATGATGAAAAAATCTGAATCGAAACTTATCAAAAAATCCATAAAAGAAAATATAAATGAGATCATTTCACATCCCCCCTTATCGAAGTATGGAATCGAGGCAAAATTTAGATATTATTATACAAAGCGTTGTTTGTCAAAAAAACATCCTCTTTATGTGTATAATAAAACAACACATAAGTACGAAGAAATATATAAATTAATCCAAAATAATAAAACGTTTGAAATTGTAAGTCCAATAAAATTAGAGATAAACGAAGATAATTTTGAATAAAAAAATAGACATTTCATATCAATTCACATTTATTATGATGAAATTTATGCATTCCAAAGAAATTGGATATTGACCCCTTAATCTACTGATGTTTCAAGTACTTTCAAAACAATATAATCATTAGTGATTAATATGGGAACACGTGGTCCAAAATCAAAATTCACTGATATTGCCTGCCCTAATGTTTTGTGTCCTGACTATGGAATGACTGACATGGGAAATATTGCTGGAAATGGAACATACGAAACACAAAATGAAAAAGTCAGGAAATTTATCTGTAGAACATGTGGGAAATCATTCAATAGCCGGAGTGAGACGGTCTTTTACGACCTCAGGACGAAAAAGGATACATTTATTCTTGCACTAAAAATGGTTCTTAGTGATATCCCTCTTAGAAAAATATCATATATATTGGATGTGAAATTAGATACAGTCAGAGATTGGCTTCTCCGAGCCGCAAATCATAGTGAAAAGGTGAATGATATCTTTCTTAAGGATCTAGAAATCTCAAAAGTTGAATTAGACGAACTTTGGACTTTTGTAAAAAAAAACCAATTCCGGGAGTGGCAGACCCTAAGGAAGAACGGTGGATATGGGTAGGTTTTGCAAAAGAGTCACGATTGCTTCTTAGCATAGTTGTTGGCCCAAGGATGCAAGAGTCAGCTGATGAATTAATCAAGGGAATCGATTCATGTCTCGATAAAGACAATGAGTTGCCTTTATTTGTAAGTGATGGGAATAATCAGTATAGGGTGGCTCTTTTTGATCTCTATAACGAGACAGTAACGCCTCCTAAAACTGGAAAGAGAGGAAGACCTAAAAAACCATACAAGATACCAAGAACAAATCTAAGGTATGCACAGGTAATAAAAGAACGAAAAGGGGGAAAGCTCGTTAAAGTACATAAGCAGATCATATTCGGGAATATGGAAAATATATCACCATCTGATATCACAACTTCTCACATTGAGCGACAAAATTTGACATTCCGTCAAGAAAATGAACGTCTTGCAAGGAAAACAATAGGATTTTCAAAGGAAGATTACTGGTTAAATAAGCACATGATATATTATAAGTCATTTTTTAATTTTGTAAGGCCACATTCTGGATTAAAACTAAAAATCAATCAAGGTGATGAAGATATTACGAATCGAAAGTATATCCAGAGAACACCGATGATGGCGGCTGGAAAAACAGATCATATCTGGTCAATGGAGGAACTTTTGACGTTTCCTTATTCAAAAACTTCAGTAGATTAGCGGGTCAATACCCGAAAATCGATGATCATTTAATATTCCATAGAAGTATGAACATTAACCAGTCAACTCCCGCAGCCTGGCATCTGTCACTGGTTCGGGGACACATGCCGA
>JAAXOC010000085.1 GCA_014237145.1 ANME-2 cluster archaeon | reverse complement strand
AAGTGGATTGTCCACTGCCATGAGAAATCAAGGTTCCGTTCGGAGCGTATAATTTTATCTCAGGACCATCATACCAGCTTGATTGCATTCTGATCAATATTATATCTTCTGAACTGGCAGAGAAGGTATAAGTATCCATCTCAGCTTTAGTATCAATACTGGCGGATTTATTTTCACCAAAACCTAGAGGTGTTGCATTTCCTGGATTGTGAACCCTCTGAACAAAAATACCATAATTTCCTGTATCGTCTCCGTCATCATCCCCTACTAATATAGCATATTCTCCAGTGTCAGGTAGTGCTTGTGTAATTTCAGAGAAGTAAGTGGATTGTCCACTGCCATGAGAAATCAAGGTTCCGTTCGGAGCGTATAATTTTATCTCAGGACCATCATACCAGCTTGATTGCATTCTGATCAATACGATATCTTCTGAACTGCCAGAGAAGGTATAAGTATCCATCTCAGCTTTAGTATCAATAGAACCAAAAACGGTTTCTCCATACTCAATAGGTGTCTCTGCCTGTGCAACTCCTATTATGCTAACTATAGCTGTTATTATAACTCCCAATGCCAATAGCCTTCGGTTTATTTGATAAGACATACAATTCCTCCAATTGAAATAACTTCCGATAGTGCATGTTTATTATTCGATAACTGTTCCTTTTCAGTTTTGGTAAATTCCAGTATGCGGTTCAAGATACAGCTTCCTCCCTTTTGATTCTCAGATACTCAAGATTTATATTTTTAAAATCCCCTCGGATATCATCATTATCCAGTACCCTCTTCCAGGTTCCATATTTATAAGGTCATTTCTAAAAGGTACATCTGGATCGTATTTCTTCCAGTGGTCTGTCGTGTCGCTGGCATTATATGCCCAAACGATACTGTAATTTCCATTAATAGAAGAAAGAGCCTCAGCTATTGGCTTGCTATCAGGAGAATTGAAGCCAACCAAGTTCCAGCCGGTTCTTAAATCAATATCAGTTGACTCTGGTATAGTTCCACTTATGGGCAATGTGTCATCAGATGTCATCATTATCCAGTATCCTTTACCAGGTTCCATATTTATTAGATCGTTTCCGAATGGTACACCCGGATCGTACTTCTTCCAGTGATCAGCAGTGTCGCTTGCGTTATATTCCCAGATTATGCTGTAATTGTCGCTGATTGGAGACAGTACAAATGCAATGTTGGTTTCTTCGGGCATTAACGGTAAAGAAATTAGGTTCCAGCCAGTATATAGATCGATAGTAATGTCTTTCGGCACTACTTGAACAGATTTGGTTGTTGAGTTTGTGGTATTTGAATTATCTGTTATCGTTAGATTTACGTCGTAATCGCTCTCTAAAGTATAAGAGTGTGTTATTATCTTTTCTGTCGTGGATGTAATATTCCCATCACCAAAGTCCCATTTGTAATTCGTTATAAATCCATCCGGATCATACGAAGCTGTAGCATTAAAGATAATGACTTGGTTAATAACTGGATTTTTTGGTGAATATGTAAAGTTCGCAAACGGTGCTAATCCTGGATTGTTAAGCCTATGGATAAACAGGTTATAATCACCGGTATATTCTATATCGTGGTCGAGGACTAAGATTTTGTATTCTCCACTGTCAGGCAGCGTATGCAGCATTTCAAAGTTGTCATAACTCCACTGGCTTGTTAGCAAGGTTCCGTTTGGTGCATATAGCCTGATCTCAGGATTTAGATTTGAGGAATATTGAGGCCCGTCTACCCTGATAATAACCGTATCATTGGAATCAGCAGAGAAGGTGTATGTGTCAATCTCAAGAGGAGGATCGATCGAGCCTGAAACAGTCTCATCAAATCCTATCGGTGTCGTATTGCCCGGATTGTTAAGCCTCTGGATAAACAGGTTATAATCACCAGTATATTCTATATCATGGTCGAGAACTAAGATTTTGTATTTTCCACTGTCAGGCAGCGTATGCAGCATTTCAAAGTTGTCATAACTCCACTGGCTTGTTAGCAAGGGTCCGTTTGGTGCATATAGCCTGATCTCAGGATTTAGATTTGAGGAATATTGAGGGCCGTCTACCCTAATAATAACCGTATCATTGGAATCAGCGGAGAAGGTGTATGTGTCAATCTCAGTAGAAGGATCGATCGAGCCTGAAATCGTTTCTCCATACTTAATAGGTGTCTCTGCCTGTGCAACTCCTATTATGCTAACTATAGCTGTTATTATAACTCCCAATGCCAATAGCCATCGGTTTATTTGATAAGACATACAATTCCTCCAATGGAAATAACTGTCGATAGTGCATGTTTATTATGCGATAACTGTTCCTTTTCAATTTTGGCAAATGCCAGTATGCGGTTCAAGATATAGCTTCCTCCATTTTGATTCTCAGATACTCAAGATTTATATTTTTAAAATGCCTTCAGATGTCATCATTATCCAGTACCCTCTTCCAGGTTCCATATTTATAAGGTCATTGCCAAAAGGTACACCTGAATCGTATTTCTTCCAGTGGTCTGTCGTGTCGCTGGCATTATATGTCCAAACGATACTGTAATTACCACTGATTGAAGAGAGAGCCTTGGCTACTGGCTGACTATCAAGAGAATTGTAACCTATAAGGTTCCAGCCGGTCTTTAAAACAATATCAGTTGACTCCGGCACAGTTCCACTAATGGGCAATGTATTGTCAGATGTCATCATTATCCAGTATCCTTTACCAGGTTCCATATTTGTTAGATCGTTTCCGAAGGGTACACCTGGATCGTACTTTTTCCAGTGATCAGCAGTGTCGTTTGCATTATATTCCCAGACTATGCTGTAATTGCCGTTGATTGGAGACAGCAATGAAGTTATACTGGTGTCTTCTGGCATCAAGGATAGAGAGATCAGGTTCCAGCCTGAATTTAGCTGGATTGATATATTATCTTCATTCCACGGTTCCATTAACGGATATCTATCCTGTGCTCCGGCTGAGCCGCTGATGTTGTTGTATGGTGTATCCCCTATGCCGTCTGTATTGGCATCTATGCCAATGTAGTCGCTCCAGTAGTTGCCACCGGATGGATACCCATCATCCCACAAATTAGAGCCGTCATCATATCCGTTCTTATCTGCGTTTTGCAGGTTGTTATGGAACAGCAAGTTGAGAGTTGATGTATACAGGTATATGCTATATCCAGTGCCGTCAGTACCATCTACACCCTCGTATCCTCCCATGCCGCCTAGTCCACCAGTGATATTACTGATGATATTGGAAGTGAGGGTATTATTGCTAGAACCGGAGAGATAAATGCCGGAGCCGAGGCCGCCAGCACCACCTGAACCAATAGCTAGTTGAATGCTGCCGCCGGATCCACCAGTGGTATTACTGATGGTATTAGAAGTAAGGGTATTATTGCTAGAACCGGAGAGATAAATGCCGGAACCGAGGCCGCCAGCACCAGGTGCATAAGTTCCATAGCCACCGGTTCCACCAGTGATATTATTGATGGTATTGGAAGTAAGGGTATTATTGGTAGAATATGAGAGATAAATGCCGGAACCGATGTCTCCAGCACCACCTGCATAAAATCCTTCGCCGCCGGTTCCACCTGTGATATTGCTGATGATATTGGAGGTGAGTGAATTGGTGGTGGAACCAGAGAGATAGATGCCGGAACCGATGTCTCCAGCACCACCTAAACCAAAGTATCCTCCCGTTCCGCCGGTTCCACCTGTGATATTATTGATTGTATTGGAAGTAAGGGTATTATTGGTAGAACCTGAGAGATAGATGCCAGAACCGATACCACCAATACCCCCAGAACCACCAAAACTCCCAATAACTCCCGAGGCGCCGCCGGTTCCACCTGTGATATTGCTGATTGTATTGGAAGTAAGGGTATTATTGGTGGAACCTGAGAGGTAGATGCCGGAACCGATACCACCAATCCCCCCAATGCTACCAACAATATAACAGGCGTCCCCCGCACCGCCGCCAGTTCCACCTGTGATATTGCTGATTGTATTGGAAGTAAGGGTATTATTGGTGGAACCTGGGAGGTAAATGCCAGAACCGACACCACCAATGCCCCCAATATCTTCCGCGCCGCCGCCGGTTCCACCTGTGATATTGCTGATTGTATTGGAAGTAAGGGTATTATTGGTGGAACCAGAGAGATAGATGCCGGAACCGTTGCCACCAGCACCACCTGATATGCCGTTTGCTCCAATAATATTGGTTATTGAATTATTCGAAAAAACATTGTTGCTGGATGTGACGTATATCCCGCTTGAGCCATTCTGTATCATAAACCCATCAATCATAACCCCATCAACTGTTACTTCAACAACATTCTCACTCCCACTTCCATCGATAATCATAGTAGAATTACTCCCACCCTGTAATGTTACTGGTTTATTAACCACTACATGCTCGTAGTACGTCCCTGCCGCCACCTGGATGACATCCCCGCTAACCGCATTATTCACCGCCGCTTGAATTGTAGTATAATCAGCCCCGCCACTGTCATCAACAGTGATCACAGCAGCCGCGCCTACTCCTGCACTCATGACGCACATGGCAACAGCAAGGAACACCAGCATCAATAACCTTTGGAAAATCATACCCACACCTCTGTCTGTTCGCCCAAACAACCCGCGCCGCCATCCACCCACATCGCCGCCGCGCCCGCCGTTGTCCTACAAATGCCAGTCAACAGCATCGATATCCAGCTGTGAATTATGCTATTCCCACTACTTATTACATTCTTTGTAAGAATATACTTTACATTACAACATCGCTTATTTTTCATCTTCCTTCCCACCACTGGAATTCAAATTTGGAAATTGTGTAAATCCTGAAATCATCCTGACACTTTCGTTCAAGATATTATCTGAATATTTAATAAATCTTGTAAACTCCAGGCATATAAATCTTGTGATAAAGTTGCAATATGTTTAGATATTTATACTAATAATTTTATATAAATACTAATAAAAGACCACCAATGCCCGAAGAGCACAATCGCAAAAGCATTACCCCCGGTTCGCGGCAGCTACATACTCAGTCAGCGCCCGTATTTCCCTATCATCTCTCCCTGTGCCAGTATGTGCCCTGACATGGCAACCTCAAGCTAGGATTTGGTGGCGCCGCTCTTCAGGCTAAGTGTAGTATCCAGGGCATATACCTTGAAAAAATACCTGTGGGGGTTGCCAGGCGGCGGGCAGGGTCCGTTATAGCCAATCCTGCCAAAGTCGTTCTTGCCCTTAGGGTGCCGTCGTCCAGGCTTTTATCCTTAGGTACACCAGGGGGTAGTCCGCTGCTGTTGGCAGGAATATTCTAGATCACCCAGTGAACCCAGGTTTTGCCGGGTGCGTCCGGGTCGTCCAGTATCTAGGCGATGGACTGTGTGCCTGCGGGGACGGTATCCCATGAGAGTGCCGGTGAGCAGTTCTTCCCATCGCAGGTGTGTTCGACTGGCAGGGTGCTGCCGTCGTTAAACGCATCTGGAGATATTGAGATTTGTTCCACAAAGGTTTCCTTTATTAGATCTCTAAAATATCATCAGTCGTCATCATTATCCAGTATCCCTTACCCGCTTCCATATTTGCCAGATCGTTTCCAAAAGGTGCACTTGGATCGTACTTCTTCCAATGATCACCTGTATCGCTTGCATCATATGCCCAAACGATACTGTAATTGCCAGTGATTGAAGATAAAGCATCAGTAATTGGCTGACTTTCAAATGAATTATATCCAATTAAGTTCCAGCCGGTTAATAGGTTTACATTAACAGTTTCCGGTATAGTTCCAATAATAGATAATATGTCATCAGAGGTCATCATTATCCAGTATCCGTTTCCAGGTTCCAGATTTTTCAGGTCGTTTCCGAAAGGTGCTGTGGGGTCGTATTTTTTCCAATGGTCAGCTGTATCGCTGGCATTATATGCCCAAACTATACTATAATTGCCGCTGATCGGAGAAAGCACTGAAGCAATATTGGAATTATCAGGCATCAAGGGTAATGAGATCAGGTTCCATCCCCTAAACATATCCATAATAATTAATTCCTCTGTCCAATAAGGATTATATCCCATTTCCCCAAAAATGAACCATGCAGTAGCACCTGTATGCAACCTGGCATCATATATCCAGTCAAAACCAGTACTTACGCTATCGTGCGAAGCTGCCACCAGACCTTTTCCATTAGTATTACTTGCTTCTTTTTGGGCATTTCTTAATTCATCAAGATACAAATTAGATTGTGTTCTATCTCCCAGGATTTGATACGCTATGATCATATGCGCTGTGCCTTCAAACCAAATCCCATCTGTATCATTATTAAAATCAAACCCCTTGAAGCCGTCTACTTCCACATAACAATTATTCTCCACCCAATTCATCCCTTTTCTATATTTGTCTATCTCTTCTAAAGCCATGAGACTCCAGGCGTGTATATCGGCAGGAATATTAGCCTTATTTATAGTGACTCCATCTTCTAATGTACCAGTCCAGAAATGTTTCTCTTCCACATCCCACATTGCTTCTACAAAATCTTTAGCATGCAGTCCCCTCTCTCTCCAAACATCATCTCCGGTTAATTCAGAAAGTCTGGAGAAAGCTACATAAATATCTATATTGTACTCTGTGGCTTTCCAAGGGATTCTTGTTTGACCCTCAGGATTATTAGCTGTGGTTTCCCAACCTTCATAACCACCTGTATATCCACCTGCTCCTCTATCATCCCTGCACTCATTTTCGATCCATTCTCCCAATCTAATAGATGCAGTGAGATATTTTTCCTCATGAGTTTCTTCATATAGAGAAAGCAGTGCAATTATTGACCATGCAATATTACCTGTGTGAGTACCTACGAAGGATTTATCCTCATGCCATGTGTTATTTTTTGCATCCATCCATCCAGGCATCCTCACAGTATCATTTTTACCATGTGGTTCCCAGCCAGGAAAAAGTTTTAAATCTCCACCCTGATAGGTATTACGGAGGCGTCCGTCTGTGAAATATCTATCATGGTTGATGGCATAGACTAAAGCATCACCAATAAGTTTGGCATATTCTATATCCTCTTCAGTATGATTAGATAAAAATGATAAGAGAACTAAGGCATTATCATATACGAAGGCAGTATTTTTCAAAACAGGTTCATCAGAAGGTAAAAGTTCGAAGCTGACCAGAAATCGTGGTTCATCTAAATGTTCTTTATCGTATTTAATGTCATCCAGATAAAATGTAATTGGCAGATTATTGTTTTGAGCAGCATTGGTTACCCAGCCAAAACCTCCCAGAACATAACTTAGATCCACTCCATTGAGATCTATTGTATATTGTTCCCATTCTCTATTTAAGGTGATATATCCCAATGATATTTTAGGTGAAGAGTCCGGATAAGGAGCAATGGTTATACCTGTATTTGGATCTCTTCCTACACCAAAAGCAAAAAATTCTACTCTCTCACCTCCTTCTTTGCCTCTCGCCCAGAAACTGAGTTTTGTAGCTTCTATGAGATTAAATCCAGCATCGGGATATTCTCCCCAATTTGCTTTTGGCTGTATTTCCTCTCCTATTAAAACACCATTCATCAAATACCAGCCACCCCAACTGGAAAATATTCCATTGAACTTGTTTTCGATACAGGTATCTCCGCTGTGAGTATCTTCAAAATGGCATAGGTTGATCTCAGCGTCATTTCCCATTTTGGCTGGTACAACAAAATGGTTCCCTGCCGCTGATAGGTCAGAATAGACATCAAACGAAGAATGGTATTTATTCATTATCTCTTTTAGATGTTCAAGGGCTAACTCTTTTGGCGGTTTTATTTCACCTGCGACCTCTTCAACAATTTCACTTTGCACTTTGATACTATACTCTTGACTTGCAGCTTTTGCCGTCTGGATACCAGTAGTGTCGAAATTACTTGAAAAAACACTAATTACGGCTGGGGCAACTACTGTTGCTGCAATTATGGCAGCAAGTATGATCCCAAAATTCAATATCCTTCGATTCATACGATATGTCATTATTCTACATCCGGCACAAATATTTCAATATAAGCCGTCTCCCATAATTTAAATTATCTTCGTTAGATTTTCAAAAAATCCTTTGAGGTCATCATTATCCAGTATCCTTTGCCAGGTTCCATATTAAATAAGTCATTACCAAAAGGTGCAAGCGGGTCATACTTTTTCCAGTGATCAGCTGTGTCGCTTGCGTCATATGCCCAACCGATTGTGTAATTACCACTGATTGAAGAGAGAGCCTCAGCTACTGGCTGATTATCAAGAAAATTGTAGCCTATCAAGTTCCAGCCGGTCGTTAAGTTAATATCAGTTGATTCTGGCACAGTTCCACTGATGGGTAGTGTGTCATCAGAGATCATCATTATCCAGTATCCTTTTCCTGGTTCCATGTTTGGCAGGTCGTTTCCGAAGGGTGCAGATGGATCGTATTTCTTCCAGTGATCGGAAGTGTTGCTTGCATTATATTCCCAGACTATGCTGTAATTGCCGTTGATTGAAGACAGCAATGAAGTTATACTAGTGTCTTCTGGCATCAAGGGTAGAGAGATCAGGTTCCAACCTGTATATAGTTGGATTCCTATTACTTTTTTAAAACCAGCTTTTTGCATCGCTTTCTTAGCATATTCATTTTGCATAAACAAATTTTGAACCAACTGACTTCTATAATTTTCCGTCATTGTTAAGATTGCACCTTGGTTTATGCCAACATATGTGGGAGAAGACCAGTTAATTTCAAGATTTATTGCGTCTTTAAAGCCGTATTTGCCCAAAAAAATCTCCCCATTAAGAAATTCTGAAGATTCCCGTTGAAAATTGACCCCTTTTTCCCACCAATTTTGACCCCCCCCTTACAT
>JAAXOC010000084.1 GCA_014237145.1 ANME-2 cluster archaeon | reverse complement strand
ACAGGTCGATGTGGATGTTGCAATCGAAAATAGCTTCAAGCTCAACGTGAACAGCACCCACATCACCACTGTTCTCACAAGTCCGCGGGAACTTGAAGAACTCGCAGCAGGCTTTTTGCTCTGTGAGGGTTTTGTGACCTCACCTGATGATATCATCTCTATGAAGATCGGGGATGACTCCATCTCCTGTGAGATTACGGATAAGCTGCAGCAGGTAGGGCAACAAGAACAGTATGCAAATATTAAGCACATAAATTCCGCCGCTCTGAACGTCTGCTTTGAAACAAAGGTTATTTTCAGTGCGATAGAGCAACTCAAGGTGCGTGCAAAGTCGTGGAGGAGAACGGGCGGCACGCATTTATCGATGGTATGCAACTCCGGTGGTGAGGTACTCGTCTTCTGTGAAGATGTTAGCAGGGCGTGTTCTGTGGATAAGACAGTCGGCAAAGCGATGCTTAGCGGCATTGACCTTTCGAAATGTGTGCTTGTGACTACTGGCAGGCTCTCGGTCACAATGATTGCCAAGGCAGCACGTGCAGGTTTTCCGCTTATTGCCAGCAAGGCTGCACCTCTTAGCGAAGGCATAAGGCTTGCAGATGAGGTAGGTATGACCCTGGTGGCATTTGCACGCAAACCCGACCTGTATGTGTATACGGGAGCACATAGGGTGATATGAATATAGTTAAAAACGAGACCACTACATTACATGTTGGTATTATCAAACTAACCGCAGATAAACGCTGATAAACGCGGATACGCTGCCTGAAAATCTGCGTTCATCTGTGTTAATCTGTGGTTAAATTATAATTGTCTGATTATTCATGATGTATGACGGTAGTACCGTTGATGGTTATTAGGGGACAGGATATGAATGTACTCAGTGATAAAGGATAAATTCGAACTAATTGTCGAAGAAAATGACCTGCTGAACGAAACAGTGATGATCAGGGCTAAACCCCTGACCCCTGAAGAAGCTATAGGAAATCCTGAAAGTGAGGACTTCCCAATACTAAAAGGGCATGAGCGACTGATGCAGGCTGAGTTTCGGGGCAGTTTCGGTCAGGCATTCACAGATATGCACGGCAATTTCGAGGGAACGCTCAGGGATGTCCTGGATATGGAACTTACGAACAACTTCAGGAGGGCAATCTTCATCGCTAGCCTGAACGCGGTGATGCGAAATCTTGGTATGATCGAGGGGAGCGTTCACTGTAAGGACAGCGGTCCTAAGGAATGTGGTGAGGATCTGGTGGAATTCCTTGGGAAGTACGAACGATCAAGGATCGCACTGGTCGGGTTCCAGCCGGTTCATGCACGGTGCTGTGCTGAGCAGCATGAACTTAAGATACTGGATATGGACTGTGAGAATATAGGAAAGGAGAAATTCGGTGTTGTTGTGCTGGATGGCAGCAGGTATTCAGAAGAGGTGCTAAAATGGTGTGATCTTGCACTGGTCACGGGAACAACGGTCGTTAACGGGACCATTGAACCGATACTTGATTTCGCTAGGGGAAAGTCAGTCTTCTATGGTATCAGTATAGCAGGGGTTGCCTGCTTACTTGGTCTTGAGAGGTTCTGTCCACGATCGACATGATCGTTTAGTGCGGGGGTTTAAATAAAATTCGAGTGTCAGTTAGCATTTTCTTGCCAGATCAGTTGCTCCGGTTCTTCAATCTATTCCTGCCCTGTAACTTTCAGTCGATCAAAGTAAAGTAAAGGTTTCAGGACCATATATTTTATCCATTAATCTGAGTTCATCAGGTATGTTGTCCGGATCATCAGCCATAGGATAAATTGGAGGTATCTTTGTATTATGGAGTATTATCTGTCCGTCTTCGCTTAACACAAATTTCACAAACTCTACTGCAAGTTCCGGATGCTGTGTACTATCTGGTATGGTCATTGCATAGAAGATCGGTTTACCTGATCGCTCGGTTCCAACTGACGTAAACCTCTGAAATCCAAGTTGAATTATAACTTTATTATAGATATCTTCAGATTCGGTAGAACTCAGGTCAATCTCAGAGGGCAGGTCAACAAATTGCAATCCGTGTTGCTGTGCCATACTCTTGTACTGAAAAGCATAGTCGATCTCTCCATAATCAAGGAAAGCCAGTAACTGTATACTCCCACCCCTGATTACAATCTTCTCAGTTTTGTGTTCAAATATTTCAGGCATAACCACAATGCAGGTATCATTATTCGTATTTACCGCAATTGCGGGATCGAAATTACATGCTATTACATCATCAAAAATAGTCTGGTCATCATAGTGCAATTCAGCAAGTTGAGTAACCATAAGCGCCCTGTATCCACATGAATCAAGCATTGGATTTGAAAAACCGAACGTGACACCAGGACGTTTGAGGATCTCATACCAGTTATCAGATGTAATTTCGTCAGCGTATTTGCTCTGGTTGTTGTACGCGATCACCATCTCATTTGTTGCAAAGGCTATATACCAGTCAGCATACTCAGGATACATCATATCAGGAATAAGTGAGTGGTCAGCAACAGCAATCACATCCACCTCTTTGTGCAGATCTGTCACGTGTCTTATTACCTGTATACTTCCATGGCCTTCTACCTGCACGTCCACCCCGGGATGTTTGTTTTCAAATTCCTTTTCAAATTCGTAGAATGACTCGATCAGGCTTCCTGCACAGATAACTTTTAATTTTGTTTCATCATGGCTGTCTGGTTGGTATACAGCCATACCCATAACTATAGCAGCAATAAAAATTAGAATCAGTATCCCGGCTACAAAATGTATCGATCTAACCATTGGGCGGATCACCTGCCAGGAGTTCGAATCTCTATTTTATTCACCCACTTAACCCAGTAATGTCCTTCTGTCACGAATCCATCATTTGACGAAACAATAGCGATCCTGAGCGGTCTGCCGTCATCCTCAGGAATGAGCGCACCGTCCTGTTCATACATCAATATCATCTTCAGGTCAGTGTGTGGCATTTCCCTCAAAGTTGCGGGGTCGTAAGTGATAATATCTCCCTGGACCTGATCGTAGGTAAAGACCATTAAGTACCCATCAGGTGCAGATACCCAGAGCGTGTTCGAAGGTTCAATCCCGCCAACAAGCGTGCAGAGGTTTTCCACTAAAACGCCTTTACATTCAAACGGACCGTATTTCATACCAACAGTTGAAAAAAACCCACCATGACCCTCATAAGAGGGTAATTCTTTAAGCTCATCAAAGGCCAGGACTTTCTCATTTCCTCCGTTGCCGATCAACGTTAGGTTCCAGTCGATTGTTTCAGCAGGCACTCTGGAAGGATGCGTATTTACAACAGTAGCTAGAGTACCGATGACACCGGCACATATCACTGCAAGAACAACCAAAAATTTGGTTTTGCCACTTACTTTCATCTTGTTCTCCCCATGTACGCAACCAGTAGCAAGCCGAGAATCACAGGTATGCTCCCAAAACCAGGCAGTGAACCGACACCAGTACTACCACCAATACCACCACTGTCACCTTCTCCACCAGCGACACCATCTTCACAACCGGCACTTTCTCCACCAGCGACACCATCTTCACAACCGGCACTTTCTCCACCAGCGACACCATTCTCACCATCGGCACCTTCCCCACCAGCGACACCTTCCTCACCACCAGATATCCTGGTGGACAGGGATTTTGCCGGACCCACATCTTCGCCGAAATATCCCCCGCTGTAGATCCTTAGCTCATCGACCCATTTTATTGACAGACCATTTGTAGAGGGATATAGTTCGTAAAAGTGCTGCGATGCTTCAGGAAGGCATTCATGCATGTCCCAGACTCCGAAAACGTGTTTTTTTTCAGGATTGGTAGAGTTGTCAGAAAAGAATACAAGCCGCATTCCTGTATAATAATCAGGTGGATAACCCACTCCCTGACTCTCACCGACTTTTGTATCCTCACCATTATACCAGGAAAGGACCATAACTCCCTGTCTGGGTTGCGGCTCATATACATTTGTGTAACCAAACTCCACATGATAACCATCAGATGCACGGATCATCACGTCATCGCCAGAAACCATGCCTCCAGTTAGATCACATAGATTTCGAATATCCGTACCTTTCACAGCACCCTTATCTTTATAACTCCTGGTTTCATTCGGGTCCCATTTGTCACCCTCAAACACTGCTCCCTGGTGATAGTAATGCGTTATTCCATCTCCATAGACCGGCAAGTTTGCCTCCATCCATTGATACGTTACAGTCGTTTCGTGTAAGATCGTTCCATTCTCTGCATACTTTACCACATACACTTCTGTCGTTGGTCCCGCTGCCTGCACTATTGTCACAGATGTCGTAGACACAAAGAACACAAACATCAGCCAAACAAGTATTGTTCGATTCATAATAATGTGTTTTTTGTATCCACTTCAAAAAGCATGGTATTTTGACCGGATTTACAGGATTTACATGATGTTGACGTTGCGGTATATCCTGTCGATCCTGTAAATCCTGTCTAATAATTTTCAAATTACCTTTAGATTTGAAGTGGATACTGTTTTTTCACTTTCTTCTCCTTCCGATCCCTATGCCAAGTATCAAGCTCACCATGACCAGGAGTGTCCCGATGATTACAGTAGAGTTTGCACGTAATGAGTCAATAATTGAACCCTGTATACCGCCAGCACCTGCATCAGCACGGCTTATCTGGGTAACAGCTACCTTGATCTTCACCCCACCAACAATGTTTTTTTCAGTTGATCCGAGAAAGGTCAATTTACCTGAGTAAGTTTCTTCTTTGACTGATCTGTTACCGTAGAATGTCAGTTCAATTCTCCTGTTCTCGTCTGTATCACTCAACTGTATCACTTTCGGGGAAACCCGCAGCGGAATGTTTTCAGTTCCAACCACAACTTCACCATCATAGTCATGTGACGTAACATAGACAACGATAGTATTTTCTCCATCTACAGGCACTGTGAGATTAATAGATGGTGGACCTACTGCAAAACCAGTGGCAGAAGCTGCAAATGGGACTGCACAAACATACCCGGTTAGAATTATTAAAAATATCCATTCTTTATTCATTTTCATTTTCATTTTATACCTCCGCCCAGAATACAAATGTCGCATCCTGTCTCCCAGCTTCAATACAATCAGATGGAATTATCAGCTGGGTAACTACATCTTTTGAATTTGATTCCGGGATATGTGCAATAATAATTGCGGGATCATACTGTACGTTATCCATGTACAGCGACTGTTCATAGAAATTCTGTGCTGTTTCACTTTCACTGTTAACTTCGAGTGTCACCGTCATACACGATGATCCAATATTTGTGATCTTAACAGATTCATTATTTGAGTTGTGACCTGCCACTACATTCCCATAGTCTATCACACTCCTGTTAAGCGATATTCCAACCATAGGGTTCTTTCCGTTTGCATGTGTGGTCAGCGATGAAAAAGGAGAATGGGGAGGGGATGTCGATGCTCCTTCAAGGATAACAGTTTCAAATACCGTATTTTTTGGATAAATATATGTAACCTCTTTGTTATCTTCAGAGACATCTGCAACTTTTATAATGTCCATTGTCACTGTATTACTTTTTATTGTGATCTTCGCGTATCCGAGCGTATGTTCAAAACTGTTCTGGTAGCCCGGTATCTTCTCCTCAGCAAGCCAATAAGACGGCGCTCCACCACAGCCCAGAACCATATATTGAATTCCATTCTCCTTGTACCGCTCATAGGCATGCACGTGACCGTTGAATACTGCATCCACACTATTATCTATGAAAATATCTTCCCAGTGATCCCTTTGAAGCGACCAGCCACCCCAATGACGTTTATCAGAGCTGTATGGTGGATGGTGGAACGATACGAATTTCCATGTTGCAGTGTTGTCAAGGTCATCCTGCAGCCATTCTGTCTGTTCGGTCATGTCTGCCCAATCGTTGCTATCGAGAACTGTGAAATGTGCATTGCCGCAGTTGAACGAGTACCACTGGGAGACATTAAACGCATCATAGTAGTTTGTGTGATTGTCTTCATGATTTCCAAGCGCAGGATAGATAGTTGTGTTTGCCAGCATTGCCCTTCCGGCACCGAAGAAATCATTCCATTCTTCAAGGTCTTCTCCGGAACAGACAAAATCTCCAGTATGCAGCACGAACGAGATATTCTCCTCTTCGGAGATACGGTCTGCAACAAGTTTGTGCCTCTCCATTTGCGTGAATAACGGAGTTTGTTCTCTCGTATCCCCATACACGATGAAGATGAATGAGTCATTAAGTGGGAATGTTCTGAAGGTGTGGTCTTCAGTACATAGGTATTCATTTCCAGCTGTTAATTGATAGTGATATTTCATACTTGGTGTCAGGTTTGTGATAATGAGATGATGAAGTTGCTTGTTTTCCGTATCAGTAATTGTATGGTCGTATCCACTGTTCCCAGTATAATATTCCTCTGTTGCATATTTTACTATTCCAGTAGTTGCATTTTCTGTCTTCCAGTTAATAGTAGCTGAGTTTATACCAGTGTTAGTGATATAGGGTCCCCATAAGATGTCTGCATCTGCGATGGGGATTATGATAAGACCAAATATCATAATACATATCATGCCTCTTCTCTTCATTTTTTTCAATTTCATATTATTCAAAAAAAATAAAAAGAGAGGCTTTAAGCCTCTGCCCAAAATACAAATGTCGCACCCTGTGTTCCAGCTTCAGTCCAACCAGATGGAACTCTGAGTTGAGTTACTACGTCTTCCGAGTTCGATGATGCAATATTTGCAATTATGTTTGCGGGATTGTACAGCCCGTTATCTATAAACAGCGACTGTTCGTAGAAATCCTGTGCAGTTTCACTTTCACCATCAACTTCAAGTGTTACCTCAACATAGGATGAACCGACATTTGTTATTCTAACACATTCGTTCTTTGAACTTTGACCTGCCCTCACATTACCATAGTCTATTTCGGTTCTGTTCAGCGAGATCCCAACCATCTGGATATTTACGTTCGCAGTCGCAGTAAGTGATGAGGACGATGAGGGCAATGATGGCAGATCGTTCAACTGTATTTCGACAACCTGTTTCACGTTTTCATTCTTTGCCAGGCCAGAACCTGTGAATTTAAGCGGCCAATCAGTATCTGGTAATGCTGTTCCATTAAGTTCATTTACAAGGATGATATTGTCGTTTCGTTTCACAAATGTGCTGTTAAAGGTCTTGTTGTAGCCATCGCTTGCGATCACTGTAACATTATATCCCTGATCTGCAAGTGCATTATTGAAATAGTGTGTAGCCTCTTCATTCACATCATCGTCCACCACACCAACTAACAGCCATAATGGAATTCCTCTCCAGTTTCGGTCACTATCATCTGTCCAGTAAACACTGTGACATCCCACGCAAGATTCGAATGTCGAACGGTCCATGATATCAACAATTGCACCTGTTAGTGTCATGTCCCATTCCTCTACACTGCTAAGGATCTCTATTTTATTTACATATTTGATCCAGAAGTGTCCATCTGTTATTGGAGTATCAGGTCTTATGAATGCAATTCTCAATGGTCCACCATACTCATCTGGTATCTGACTACCGTTTTCTTCGTATGCTAAGACCATTGTCAAAGGTTCATCTGTTTCTTCTTCATTTGTACTACAGATGGTAATACCACCCATTACCTGATCATGAGTGTAGGTCATTGAATATCCGTCGGAGGCTGTTATCTTAATGCTGTTTGAAGGTGTAATTCCGCCAAC
Organism: ANME-2 cluster archaeon; assembly: GCA_014237145.1. Taxonomy (NCBI): domain Archaea; kingdom Methanobacteriati; phylum Methanobacteriota; class Methanomicrobia; order Methanosarcinales; species ANME-2 cluster archaeon. The sequence continues at coordinate 11,804 of JAAXOC010000084.1, read as the reverse complement.
AAGGTCTGTCAGATATGTTAAATTAACGCCTGTGTATGTATATGGACCTACTATTGCACCGGTTGATTTCTCGAATCCACCGCTTGCCGTGTAAGCTGGCATTGCTTTGACCTCATTAAGAGAGTAAAACTTTGTCTCACTACCGATCAAAGTGAGGTCTGGCTGGGGAGGAGCTACTGCTACATCCAGTTCAATTCTTGCGATGTTGCCGACCTTCTGTCCGCCGGATAAATATGGTCCGACAAGTTTTAGGGGTGCAAATGGTTTTTCATCATCAGTAAGTTCGGGCAGTGGCGTGCCATTCAGGTAACATGCAACTATGTAGCTGTTGTTTTCTGCCAGGTAAGTTGAATCTAATGTTTTACTGTAACCATCGCCAGCGATAATTTTAACGTCATACCCGTCCCCATCAGCAGCAAGTGTATCATTAAAAGCGCCAGTACCATGCGTTACGGTATCATCCACATCCCCCATCAGATACCACAAGGGAATACCTTCCCATTCATTATTTTCGGAATCAGTATATGAAACGCCGTGACATCCCACGCAAGACTCGAATGTTGAATTGCTAATGGTATTATTTATCGCCCCGACCAATTCAAGGTCCCATGTTGTTGCTTCTTCGGATGCCACTACTGGCATAACCAAGCCCATGATTACAATAGATAACAGTATATTCACTGTCGTAAATATTTTCATTTTATCTCCATCCAATTTCCACTTTTTTTTATTAGCTCAATGTCTCTGGTTGCTGCAATTAGACAATTAATTAATTGTGTTGGAATGAACACAGTGTATCAATTGCTAATAGCTGTGAAAACCAATTTGTGCTAAATTTGGGAAGAGGATTAAGCTTCCTCTGCCCAGAATACAAATGTCGCATCCTGTGTACCAATTTCATTCCAATCAGATGGAACTCTCAGTTGAGTTAATATGTCTTCCGAGCTCGATGTTATAATCTGTGCAATTGTTGTTGCGGGATTGTACAGCTCATTATCTACAAACAACGACTGTTCGTAGAAATCCTGTGCGGTTCCACTTTTACCCTCAACTTCAAGTGATACATCAACATCGGATGAGCCGATATTTGTTATTTCAACTGGTTCGTTATCTGAACTAAGACCCGGCCCAACATCTCCATAGTCTATTTCAGTTCTGTTCAATGAGATACCGACCATGATCACTTCCACGTTTGCAATTGCAGTTAGCGATGTTGAAGCGTCTCCACCACTACTTTGGGTAGTATATATTTCGATATCACTAACAGTCCTCACAGACAGCCCATTTGAAGAGGGGTATATCGCACTATAATTGTACCTGTATTCTTCATCCAGACACTCATGCATATCCCAGTTGCCAAATACATATTGTCCCGCAGCATTCTGGGTCCGGGCGAAAAAGACAAGCTGTATCCCGTCGTCATACGCTGGTACAGAGTTTCCGTCTTTATGCCAACACAGGACCATAGGCCCCTGTTCAGCCTCGGGTGTATAGACATCTTTATAGGCAAAAGATTTATAGAAGCCGTCAAATGCTTTGATCTTAATTTCATCACCTGAAGACATTCCTCCTACAAGGTCGCACAGGTCTTTAACATCGGTACCTTTTAAGGCTCCCTTATCCTTCAGGTTTAGCGTTTCATCCGGATCCCATCGATCAGCATCATCATCAAAAACAGGGCCCTGATGGTAGTAGTGTGTCGTTCCGTCTCCATGAACCGGCAAGTTAGTTTCCATCCATCCGGTGGTTACTGTTGTTTCATCCAGTATCGTTGTTCCGTCCGGAGCGTATTTTACTACATGCACTTCGGTTGTGGCATCGGCCTGTGCCGACAGCGCTGAACATAACATCACAATGCATAACAGCATTGTCAGTGCCATATTTTGTCTGATCTTTTTCATCATCATTCTATTCATCCTTGTTTTACTATTATTATTGATTCAGTTTTTTTCAACTGATCATTCGTTGTGTTCAGCAAAACATAATGTGAATAGTTATAATCCTTTCGAAAATGACTGGGCAGGAAGAAGCAATTACCAATTTGAAGAAAATGAAAAGAGAGGAATAATCCGAACAGATGGAATAAATGGATGTCGCTGGATCACTGTTCTGGTATCGACAAATCATCTCACTCCTTATTTTCTACCTCGTAGCAATGTAACTTTCAGGAGTAAGGGGTTTGCAGGATGGAGTGATATGCTTTATTTTGCACATTATGTTCGCAGAATTGGATTTCTTTAGATTATGGATGACATTGCACCACATTTGGTTCGAAAGGGAGGAAAAGTGAATTTAGGTCCAAAAGTCCCTTATTACCAATTCTTTATATTCAATCAAATAGATAAGTTTACTATAGTACATCAGATTTTCAAGGGAGGTACAATAAAATGGAAACCGGAATGCCAGTCAGGGAGATCATGACAAGTGATCCCATTACCATCGATAAAGGTATTAAAATATCAGATGCCGCAAAAAAAATGATTGAGCTTGATGTGGGCAGCCTGATAGTAATGGAAGGTCATAACCCGATAGGTATCCTTACCGAGCGTGATATGGTCAAGAAGATCATTTCTAAAAACGTAAATCCTGACTCACTCAGCTTGACAAAGGTCATGACAACTCCGCTGATAACTCTTGATGCTGATGAAGACCTGCAAAAAGCCATTGACCTTATGCTCAATATGCATATCAGGCGCATACCGATCGTCAAAGACAAGATACTTGTCGGGCTGGTGACAGATACGGACCTTGTTTCGGTATCTGTGGAGATGGGAAACATATTATCCGAACTTGTCAACATGCACAGGGAAAGGAGTATTACAACCAGTAAGGAGATCCCTGAAATGATCAGCATGGGTGTGTGTGAGAACTGCGGGAAATATACGGATAATCTTGACTACTTCAATGGGTCGTTGATGTGCGAATACTGCAGGGAAATTGATTAGTACTTATTGTTACTTTGGGTGTTTTGATGGACAAATTAACTGTTCATGCAATAATGGAAAAACATCCAGCTGGAAAATAACATGGAATTAATTTCAACTGTGGTATGGTGAATATCGAAATACAATCTTACATTTAATAATTAACAAAACGGTGAAAATATGAAGAGACAAAATATAAACCGATCTGATATAAGAGCAATGGATAGTACTGGTGTAATGGATCGGGGGGCAGTGGATTTTAAATCAAGGGTTTCACACAACCAGGGTGATATCATGGCAATTGCATCTAAAAATATCGTTACTCTTCCCCCAACAACCAATATTATGGGAACTGCAAAAACCATGTTGAAATATGGATTCAGGCGTGTTCCAATCGCCGATGCAGGTACGAACAGGTTAGTAGGGATCATTACAAGTCTGGATATTGTGGATTTCCTTGGTGGCGGACTCAGACATAATATTGTCAAGAACAGGTACAAAGGCAACCTTGCTGCTGCCATAAACGAAGATGTCAGGGAGATCATGAAAAAAGACGTCGTCAGTCTGGGAGTCAATGATAATATTTCAAACGCCATTAAAACCATGATCGAAAAGAACATCGGCGGCATTCCTATCGTTGATGATGATAATGTTGTGGTCGGTATCGTATCAGAACGCGATTTCGTAAGAACAGTGGCAGATATTACTACCTCAAAATCGGTAAACAAATATATGAGTAACAAAGTAGTTACTGCCTCGCCTGATATATCTGTGGGCGAAGCCACCAGGACTATGATAGAGAAGGGTTTTAGGCGAATCCCAATTGTAAAGGAAGACGTACTGCTGGGAATTGTTACTGCATCTGATGTTATGAGGTATCTGGGCAGTGGTGAAATATTCCAGAAACTTATGACCGGGGATGTCTCTGATGCATTCAAGGTCCCATTGAAAAGCTTGATATTGCGCGACATCATCTGGACTAATTCCGGCATTGATATCGGTGAAGCGGCAGCATTAATGCTGAAAAATAAAGTAGGAGCACTTCCCATAATCGATGATGGAGAATTATGCGGTATTTTAACCGAACGTGATATTATCAAGGCACTGGTAGATTGATCTATTATCCAAAGGAAGTATTGCAATGAAAGTAAAAGATATTATGAGTTCCCCTGTCTACTTGATAGCATCCAATGAGCCCATATCAAGAGCAAGGAACCTTATGTTAAAACACGGTATAAGCAGGCTCGTGGTCATTGAAAATGATACGACAAAAGAAGTTACATCAAGATCACCGGAAGTAATATCCATAGGAGTGGTGACAAAGACAGATATTAGTGAAAGACTGGACCAGGCAGAGCCGAAATGGCGCAGGCGTCCCATTGGCAATATTCCAATTAGCGTGGTTATGTCACCTGACCCTTTGACGATACACCCTGATGCCACACCCAGGCAGGCTGCTGAAATCCTGCTTGAGAATAATATCAGTGGATTACCTGTAGTCAGGAGTAAGACTGATAGGAATTTAATTGGTATTATCACGAAACTTGACCTGATACGATATTACTCGACACTCGATGATACTACTGTTGTAGATGATATTATGGAAAAGTTCTTTCTCACTGTTCACAGGCACCATAGCATCAGTCATGTGATCCATGAGATGAAAAGCAATCAAGTGGACAGGACAATCGTGGTGGATGACAGCAATCAACCCGTGGGTACCATTACCAGGACAGACCTTGCAATGAACAGGATGACAAATCCTGAAGGAGGACTACCATCCAAGGATGTTAAGATGGCACGCAAGGACCGCATTGCTGGTGAGAAGGTACTCAGGTATGTAAAGGAAGTGTCTATGGTAGCTGAAGATATCATGTCCAAACCAATCATTACTTTAAGTAATAACAGCAGGGTAACAGATGCAGCAAAGATCATGGTCGACCAGCGCATCAATGGTATACTCGTTGTTGATGAAGATATAACAGGAATCGTATATTCGAAAAACATTTTGCAGGCAATTATAGCACGGTAGGTGAAAAAAATGAATATGCAGGATATAATGACAGAACCGATAACAATAGATAAATCTGAGAAATTATCATATGCACTTGATACAATGGAAAAATACAGTACCAGAAGACTCCTTGTTATGCATAATAACAATATACATGGTATTGTCACAATGCGTACAATAACAAGGGAACTGGGTACCAGGAAAAAATTAAGCCTCCCTGCTTCGGCCATGCATGTAGCTACGGCGACTACTGATAACTACAATAAAGTGCTGCCTGATATGAGTGTCGATGATGGTGTTATATTGATGAACAAAAATAACGGGATACTTCTTATCATTGATAATGATAATGTGGCAGGATGGGTTACGCCACAACAGGTCATTGAGAACTATCCGTTCAGCAATTCATATGCCGGAGAGATTATGCGCCAACCCATCACTATCGGGCCAGGGGAAAGGGTGATCCATGCCAGGAGGATGATGCTTGATAATGATATTGGGCGGTTGCCCGTTATCGAAAATGGTGAACTTATAGGGATCATTACCGAACATGATATCGCTACCGGGCTTCGGGCATTCAGGGACCTTGTTTCAGGCAACCAGCAGGATAGCAGGATCAAGAACCTGCTTGCAGAAGATATAATGACTCGTGGTGTCATATCTGTAAAGACAAATGCCCAGATCAAGGATGTGGTTTCATTGATGCTTGAGAAGAACCTTGGTGGAGTGCCTGTCGTTAACCTGGAAGATGAGCTTGTGGGTGTGATCACACGCAGGAGTCTTCTTGATGCCATTGCCAGGAAGATTTAGTTAGACTATTCATGAAAAGATTTCAGGAAATTTTTGATGAAGAATTTATAAGAATTGCTTCAAAAGCACTGGGAATGCCGGAATCAAAGATAACCGGTATGATAAAGAGAAGAGTGTTGCAGAGGATCTCCAGGTTCCTTCCTGAATATTACAGGTTCGAAAAGGGGATATCGGGAGTGGAGCCAGGGACCACTCTTTTCAATCTGGTGAGTGACATTGAGATCGTAAAAGGCTTCCCGAAGATACACCGGGCTATGGTACTTGAACCTACTATTCAAATACACTTCAAAGGATTGCCACTGGTTGCCATTGAAGAAAAGATGAACGGTTACAATGTCAGGGTTGTAAAGATACAAGACCAGGTCCTTGCTCTTACCAGGGGTGGGTTGGTGTGCCCATATACCACAGAAAAAGCAACCGAGAGGATTGGACTTGAATTTTTCCAGGACCATTCAGATCTGGTACTATGCGGTGAAATGGTGGGTCCTGATAACCCATATGTCCCGAAGGATATTTATCCGGAAGTGGAAAGTATCGCATTCTATGTATTCGACATCAGGGAGAAATATACAGGTAGACCCATTACACTGGAAATGAAAAACGAATTGTGCGAGCGTTATGGTATCAAGACTGTAAGGCACTTCGGGAATTATCCAGTTGATGCCGTTGCCCGTGTAGTGACCGACTTGGTCAGGGAACTGAGTGCAGCAGGACATGAGGGTGTTGTGATAAAGGACCCGGAAATGAAACTGCCAGCCCTGAAATATACATGTTCCGAGAGTACCAATAGCGATCTGCGATATGCGTTCCAGTTCTATAATGACTATGGTAGGGATTTCTTTTATTCCAGGGTTGTCAGGGAGGGGTTTCAGTCAATGGAGTGGGACGAAGACGAGGATGCATTGCATGAGAGGAGCTGCCGGTTGGGTGAGAGTATCTTAAAACCAATGGTAGAGACCATTCGAAAAAGAAAAAGGGGCGAGCGTATCACTGAAAATGTGAGGATAAGGGTCAGCAGCCTGAAAACGGCACAGCAGTTTGAGGAACACCTGAGGTTATTGGGAATTGATGCCCAGTTCGGTGAGCCGCGGATCGTGGATGGGCAGTACCTGATAGAAATTAAGAAATTGAACCAAAGCACCAACGACCGTACTGATGCTTTATTAAATGGTCAGTTCTGGTGATTTATTAGGTGGTCAGTTCTTGTGACTTATCCAATGGTTAGTTTCGGTGATTTATTCAATGGTCAGTTCTTGTGACTTATCCAATGGTTAGTTTCGGTGATTTATTCAATGGTCAGTTCTTGTGACTTATCCATGGTTAGTTTCGGTGATTTATTCAATGGTCAGTTCTTGTGACTTATCCATGGTTAGTTTCGGTGATTTATTCAATGGTCAGTTCTTGTGACTTATTCAATTAAGTTTATTGCAGCCTACTATCCTTTGTTACACTATTATGGCTTCCCCTGATAAAAAAAATGCTTCTAAATATGAGATCGTGTTCGTTGGCCGTTCCAACGTGGGCAAGTCAACACTTATCAAGAGCATTACTGGTAAGCCTGTTCCTATAGGACGACGGCCCGGTGTTACCCGCAGGCCCTGGAACCTGGCATTGGGCGACCTGATAGTAACTGACATGCCTGGTTTTGGCTTTATGAGCGGGGTAAAGGACCGCAAGCAGGATATTATAAAAACAAAATTCGTCAGGTATATTGAGGACCATAGTGACCGTATCATCCTGGCAGTACTGGTGTTAAATGGTAAGTCATTTTCAGAAATAGTGGACCGCTGGAGTGGACGTGGTGAGATTCCACTTGAGGTTGAGATGTACCAGTTCCTTCTGGAACTGGAGCTGGATGTGGTCGTGGCTGTCAATAAGATTGATAAAATAAAGGACAAGAACAGGGACAGTGTGATGAATGGTGTGGCTGAAAGGCTGGACATCCTGCCGCCATGGAAACAATGGCCTGACAAACTTGTACCTATTAGTGCGAAAAAAGGGGATGTGAAAGCACTTTCCGGATTGATCAGGAGCCGGATACATGAACTGGGACGGGATGACCTGCTGGGATATATCAGGTAATTCCTGACTGGTTTTCACAGGAACTTTGTGCCTAATATGCTAACGGTTTTCATGGATATGGCACCTTGCGGGCACTTGTGCCTGCACAGCCCGCAGCCGAAGCAGTCCTGTATATCAGCCGAGACCAGACCGTCCTTTTCATATCTTGCGCCAAAGGGACAGACTGATATGCATAAACCACATCCATTGCATTTATGTGGGTCAGTTGAAGCTTTTTCGTGTCCCTTATGCAAAGCTGAACTTATTCCCAGATTCAATCCTTCAGTGCCATGACATACCTTGTTGTCACAATTACAGATAGTAGAGATGAAAGGGGGTTTCACAGTCCAGACACTGTGGAAACATCCTTTTTCTTCATACAGTTCCATGATCTCTTTTGCCTCTTCGGGAGAGATGTTGATATATTTAAGTTCGGGTATGTCATCTGCCAGATCGCCAAAAGCTCCCACACCCATGCAACATGCTTCGCTGTTCCCTTTATGACGACGGCACCAACAGTCGAACAGGGCCACATGTCCTGAAATATCAACAACCCTGCATGCTTCCTCTAAAGTGATCACCTGGCCTATATGGTACTGCTCAACTAACCGGTTAACAGCTGGCCGTATTGCTTGTTTAACCAGTGGGGTCTTAAGCAGAAATGGTATTCCTTTGAACAGGATCTGGTACTGGGTCATAAAACCTGAAGCAGGGATATTTTCTTTTGCCAGGTCGAGATAGATGGCCCGGGAAAGTTCAAGTCGCTGGTGGTCGTCCAGATGCTTTTTTTCAAAATTATCAATATGGTGGAACCATTTGTTCCCTTTACCATGCTGCACGCAGAACTTGCACACTATCCCTCCCTCCCAAGCAGCCTGCAAACCTGACATATGTCGCTGGCTGTGGGTTCACCGCAGATGCTGCATGTGTTGAGGGATTGCTGCGGGAAGTTGTGTCTTAATGGTTCTGCCAGTTTGTCAAGGCTGCGCAGTACGGCGTACTTGGTACCTGGGTGCGGCACTTCGAAATCGTTTAGCATATCCCTTACCTCGCCCCTGATCGCGCTGTACGCATAGGGACATTCACTGAAATCAACAGGCAGGTCTTTTAAAATGGCATAGAGTGCTACTTCCCGTTCAGGAACATCGCGCAGTGGTTTTGAGCGCAGTATAAGCCCGGGCTGGGCGCAGGCTGGCACCATCCTGACCATCCGTTCCACGTCCCCGCGCAGCAGGTTCATGAGCACGGTCTGGGCCTCGTCATCCAGGTTGTGACCTACAGCCAGCCGTGTGGCACCGTTCTTGCGTGCGGTCATGTTGAGCAGGTGCTTGCGAAGTGCTCCGCAGTAGCTGCACGGGCCTTTTTCGCCCCCTTTTGCTACGATCTCATCAAGGGTGGAACCGTATTCATCCTTGAAGTAGGCGATGATGTGTTCGATGCCCAGTTTTGAGGTTATCTCTTTTGCATGACGCAGGGTCTCCGCCCTGTATCCGGCTATGCCTTCATCGATGGTTATTGCAATGATGTTAATGTCGGGGCGCTTACCGAATAGTTTGTGCAGGAGGTACAGGAGGACTGTGCTGTCCTTGCCGCCGCTTAAGGCTACTGCTATGGTGTCGCCCTTCTCGATCATGTGGTGCTTGCGTATGGTGTGCTTGACCTTGCGCTCTATGTCTTCGATGAGGTGTGGGGCGCAGAGGTGGGCTCCGCTATAGGGCTGGAAGTGAATGGCTTTTTTTTGGCATTTCCTGCATTTCATGGGAAGTAGAAAGGTGTTAATAAGTTTAATTATTTGGTAAATATAATGGTTATGGCAAGAAAAAAACCACAGAGAACACAGAGGACACAGAGATTTAATTAATCCTGCGTGTTATTCCATCCTTTAGATAAGTCACATTGAAATTAATTAGCAAACCAAGGCGTTTCCCGCTTAGTTTGAGATAGGAAAGCAGTTGTGCTTCGTGAACTGGTGTAATCTTATTCACAGCCTTAAGTTCGATGATCACAGTATCTTCCACTAGAAGGTCCAACCTGTATCCCAAATCGATTTTCATTCCGTCATAAATTACAGGAAGCCCAACCTGTGACAAGACTTTAAGGTCTTGTTTTTCCAATTCATACTTTAAACAAGCCTCATAGGCATTCTCCAGCAATCCCGGTCCAAGGGTTTTATGTACTTGTATTGCTGCACCAATAATCTTTTCAGATATTTTATTCAATTCCATATTTTCCATACTCTCTGTGCCCTCTGTGTACTCTGTGGTTAAAATTCTTATGGTTTATACAACAAGAAATGCAAATATACTCAAGAGCCAGCTAATTTTAGTAATTTGTTTTTACAATAATTTATATTCCTGTTGCCTACACAGAAGAGAAGAGAACTAATTATATTTAATGCGTTACATATGAATGTGCAATGCTTGAAGATATTTCGTCTGTGTTTATGTCGCTGGAACCCAGGCACTTCCGTGTGCTTACAGGTATAGAGGTTGGTATGAAATACCATGAATGGGTGCCCGTGGAGGAGGTATCCAGATATACCAAACTGGATATGGGTCAGTTGCATTATATCCTAAAGGACCTGGGGCATAAGGGACTGCTGCAGCGGCAGACCGTACCCTACGAGGGCTACCGGATATATTTTGAGGGGTACGACCTGCTGGCGCTGAACGCATTGGTGAAGCGGGAGTCATTGTCCGCCATCGGTGAGGAGCTGGGTGTGGGCAAGGAGTCTGTGGTCTATGAAGGGCTGCGGGAGATGGTGGGGGGACTGGGGCAGCAGCCGGTTATCCTCAAGTTCCACAGACAGGGGCGCACGAGTTTTAAGCAGGTGAAGCGCAAGCGTGAACATCTGGACGGGTTACAGCATTTTTCATGGATATATGCGGCACGCCTGGCTGCGAAGCGGGAGTTTGAGGTGATGCAGCGGCTGTACCCTGAGGTGAGCGTGCCCGAGCCTGTGGACCAGAACCGCAATGTGATTGTGATGGCTATTGCTGAGGGGGGCGAGCTGTCCAAGACTAGGGTGGTGGACCCTGGGTGGTACCGGGATAAGATTTTAGAGCAGGTGCGGGCTGCGTATGTGAAGGGTGTGGTGCACGGGGATTTGAGTGAGTATAATATTTTTGTGAGCGATGAGGGGGTGACGCTTATTGACTGGCCGCAGTATGTTGAGGTTGGGGATGAACGGGCCGGGGAGTTGTTAGAGCGAGATGTAGGGAATGTGCTGGCATTTTTTAAGAGGAAGTATGGGGTGGAGAGGGATGTGGGGGAAGTGATGAGTGCAGAACTCAGCCACCTTCCAGCTTCCAGCTTCTGGCAATAGCGAGTGAAAGCGGTATCTAGTGTCGAGTCAACCATACAATATCTTTAGATATATTATCGGCTCTCCGCTGTTTAGTATAGGTCAAAGTCCTGTCTCACCGCAACACGCTAGGCAACGAACACCAAAAAACTATAATACTAACAAGTTCAAAAAGAGATTAGATGTCAGCTGCAATGAAAAGCATATATGCAACAATATCTAATCACGTCCAGATGGTAGGATATAGGGAGATTGTAGAAGCTCACGGCAGAGCCAGAGGATTAGCAGGATTCGTTTTTAATGATGTGGATGGATCAGTTAAAGTTATGGCCAGTGGTCTGGAACCTGTTTTAAACGAATTTATTCACGACCTTAAAATAATCCGTCCGGATACTGCGATAGAAACAAAGGAAATCAAAGAAGATATTAGATTACCGTCCCCGTTTGGCAAGATTGCCATAGATGATGTTTTGGAGTACATGGCACGGTTTGATAAAGGCATTGGAATATTAACCGAACATACCGCTATACTAAAAGACCAAAATTCAACATTAACCGAGCACACCGCATTACTAAAAGACCAAAGTTCAACATTAACCGAACACACCGCATTACTAAAAGACCAAAGTTCAACATTAACCGAACATACCGCATTACTAAAAGACCAAAGTTCAACATTAACCGAGCACAC
>JAAXOC010000083.1 GCA_014237145.1 ANME-2 cluster archaeon | reverse complement strand
GGAAGAGGTAGTCAGAATTATTATTGCAGGTTCCGGTAATGCGAAAACAATGTTTAATAATATCCTCCCACCTCATATTAAGTCTAAAGTTATAGATATTATTGATATTGATTTTGACGAAGCTGAAAGTAGGCTTATTTCGAAGGCTAAGGAAATCGCCTTAGAGGATGAAAAAGAAACAAGCGAAAAAAATATGAGTAGATTAATGGGTGAAATACTGAAAAACGGTCTTGCAGTTCACGGTTTAAGAGAAACAATGGATGCGGTGATAAATGGTCAGGTAGAGTTGCTGTTTGTAAATAAAGGTTATCAAATAAGGGGCTGGATTTGTGAGAAATGCCAGATTGTTGATTCGGGTGTAAAAGATAAATGTCCGTATTGCGGTAGCAGAATATCAGAGGTTGATGTTATTGAAGAGATTATTGAGTTTGCCCAAAGAACAGGCACAACAATTGAGTTTGTTGAAGATGATCCTAGATTGGCGAAACTTGGTGGTGTGGGTGGATTGCTGAGGTTTAAGACTTAAACAGCTAACGATACTACTTTATCAGCCTTTTCGTAATCGATACCATTCTCTACATACTGGTGTGGCATCTAAGTCACCAACAGCTCACAATTTAATTGCGAAGTCTTATTCCTTTTATTCCAGGCTGCCGCATCCACAGAATCTCCGCTTCCGGGTCCGGATGTTCAGGATGCATGGCCCCCAGTCGAATAATACCAGAATAATCCTTACAAATGCCCGATATCCAGCTATTGATACTTTCTACCTGGTCAGGACGAGTGGCAACTGAGAAGAGGGGCGGTATATCCTGCCGGTTGATGTCGTGGAGGAGTACTTAAAATGGGGCTGTGACATGCGCTCTGTTGTGGATGAGGCCTATGATACTTCGTTCCGGCTGCCGTAGGCTTGATTGCCCTTAGAAGAGAATATAGGTGAATTGAACTTTCACGTGATTCAACAATAAATGACCCAATCAGGCTGTCCCAAAACTAAAAGCGTGTGTACAAATCAAATGAAATCTATCTTATCTGGGATAATAACATTGAATTATAATCAATAATTGCCCAATTATGATAAAATATAGCCGAATTGTATAATATGAATTAGTTTTGGGACTGCTTGCAATGGAAGTATTATTCGACACAATAGGGTTTGTTGTAATACTCCTGCTGGTCCTTATGGCATACCAGTGGTATAGGATCATTCAATATCACAAAATAGAATGATGGTCTTTTCTACCGTTATATTTTTACGAAAGTTTATTTTTTATCAAAAACTATATGAACACAAATAACTACAATAATCAATGGTGAACAATATGGTTAAATTAAATCCCGAGGTTAAAGAAGTCATACAGAATCAAAAGCCACTTCCTATTGCAACGGCTGATAAAAATGGCAAACCTAATGTTATTTTTGTTGGTATGTGGAAATTCATTGATGATGAGACAATTATGATCGTGGATAATTTCCTTAAGAAAACTGCCAATAATCTCAAAGAGAATCCTAAATTATCAATTGTAGGATATGACGGTGAATCAAAGAAATCATATCAGGTCAAGGGTTCTGTGGATTACCTTGAAAAAGGAGACCGTTTTGAAGAAGCAAAGAGTCTGGCAGAATCCAAGAAACTACCTGGTAAAGCTGTTGTGATCTTCCATATTGAAGAGGTATATGATTCTATATATGGACAGCATGCAGGCGAGCAGATCGCATAGTACACAAAAATGTTACTTATATTTTATCGGTGATTGAAGTTGGCTAAAAAAATATCAGATAAAACGGATGAGGAAAACCTGTTTATTGGTGATGAATACGCTGAAGAGGACGATTCTGAAGGACAGGAGACTGTAGAAAATGAAATGGAGGGTCTGTATGACCTGATGATACCTCCCGGTATACCAGAATCAGTAATAGTTGAACTGGTAGAGGAGTTCGACCTGGAACCAGTTTCAAGGACAGCAAATGTTGACATCGTAGAAGTGGACCCGCGTGAGATACTGATGCTTAGGGGTGACCTGGAAACCGTAAATGAAGCCCATGATTACATGATCAAGCGAACGCACGAAGTTCTCGAAGAAGCATTCAAAAGTCCATGGGTCAAGGATTAAGTGTAAAATTATATTTCAGGCCTCAATTTTTTGCCATACAATGCCGCGCCAAGGGCATTTACTGTCTGTGGTGACGGCGGTACTACAACCGTTGAGCTATGGATAGATTCAAATGATTCGACAATGCCTGTATTTAATACAGTTCCACCGATAAGTACTAATGTTTCTACAGGTGGTATCATCTGGGCGATACGCCTGGCAAAGGCCTGGTGTATGCCGCAGATCACTTCTTCCATGGTATAGCCGCCCACAAGCTGGGATATCATCTCAGATATGGCGAACACACCACAGGTATTATTTATCAGGGCGCATCGCCTGGCCCGGGTATGCAGCTTCCCAAGTGATTCTACAGGAATATCAAAATAATGGGCAGCAAGTTCCAGGAATGCGCCCGTACCTGCACTGCATTTGTCATTGATCAGGAATGTATTGTTGCGCAGGTCTATTACTTTTGTATCCTGTCCTCCCACATCCACTATGACCTGTGCGTCAGGTATGTAATACCTGACCCCCAGCGATGCGGCTGTTATCTCTGTTATCGCAGCGGTGTGGGGCACTGTCCTCCTGAAATAGCCTGTGGACACGATGGTCTCTATAGTATCCCTCTTATTTCCATATTCCAGCAATTCCTTCCATCTATGACTGGGCACCACTTTAGATGCTGTAATTATTCCTGACTCCAGCCTTACGATCTTGGCAGTGGTGCTGCCCACATCAAGCCCGGTATTCATGGCATCACCTCAAGCATCTCTGAAAACGCTTCAAGCCTCAACTTTAACTGCTCAGAAGATGACCGGGGCAGGTCACCCTGGACCGTAAGGATCGGATAATCCAGGTGTGCCCTGAATATCTCATCCTCCAGGGTGTGGTGGCATGCAAACTGGGTATAATGGATCACCCCATCAACCCGCCGCCGGTCCAGTTCCTGCCTGATCATCTCTATCCTTCCCGTGATAGGACCTGAAAAGCTGTAATTCCTGTAACTTCCGGCAAGGGCCTGTAGATCATTCCCGCCCAATCTCACGAATTCATAGGGCAGTTCGTCATATACCACATGCAACCCGAAACTCTCTGCCACTTCATGGAAATCCGGATATATCGGCGGTACACCGATAAGGGCAACCCTGCTTGAATATTCCACATCAGTATGTGGAATCGTATCCAGCACCTCCTCAAAGGCAGCAGGATCACCCTGCAGGTCGCCAAAAGATATCAGTGCGGAAAATACATCACTTGCCCTGGCACGGTCGTCAACCCTTAATTGGTCCAGTGCCAATCCTTTTTCCTTTAATCCTGATATGGTGCGAAACATCTCCTTATTTTTTATACCACCCAGGAACCCGGCCAATCCGTCGAGTTGTGATGCCATGTAATCAGGATCCCTGTCAAATGGATAAAAGAAATAATGGGTTGGTACGCCGCTTAAGGCTACTTTCTGGCCGTCGACCAGTGCATTGTGGCAGTCGCCCCCGGCTACCACTACCAATGAATCAATATCCAGCCCTCCCTCCATTATCTCATCCCTCCATACTGCAGTCCATGCGCACAGCTTGCTGCGGGGATTTATTGAGGATGTGGGTACCACATTGTTCACATCCAGGGGACGGTGCCGGCATGCATAGACCAGTTCAGGAGGTATCAGGGCGGTTATGCCCACAGTATCTGTCATTGGCTGACCAATTGGTGTGCAATATATTATTACTTTTGACTTGATTGATTCCACTAAGGATTTCATCTATGCTCCTTCCTTCAAGCAAACCATCAATTATATGTCTTCCAGATTTTCCAAAAATATCTGAGTACTATTATTAACAAGGCTTTCTCTTGATCTAGTTAGTGTTCTCAATTCTCTATCTTCCTTACTTTGTTTCTCCAGAATTTATTCTCCTGATATGGGTAGATGTATCCCCTTCGTAGGTTAAGAAATATTCACAATTAATATCATAAAATATTTATACAGCCTCGAGAAAGTAACAAACTGGAGAATAGGCATCAGACATTGTTTTACAAGCTGTATGACATTGGCAAGTAAAAATGCACAAATATCTGTCCATCGGATTATGGGCTGTTATTTATGACTTCCAAACTAAATTACTATGATATCCTTGGAGTGAGTAGGAATGCATCGATCAATGATATTAAATCAGCGTATCGAAGACTTGCAAAGCAGTATCATCCCGATATTAACAAATCCTACCGTGCTGAGGAATTGTTTAAAGATATAGCGGAAGCTTACGAAGTGCTGTCAGACAGTGATAAGCGATGGCAATATGACCATTATTATCAGTCAGTCATCCATAGAAGATATTCACAGGAGGATATCTTTAGAAGGGCAAGAGAAGAAAAGGAGAGGGAGACAAAAAAAGAGGATAAAAGAAGAGACGGACAAAAGGTATGGGATCAACAGAGAAGACAACGGGGATATAAAGAAGAATGGATTGCTTATAAAAACTTCCAGACCATTATACTTCTACTTGTTATAATAATTATATCTTTGTTGATTTTAATTCCAAGTCCCAAACCAATACCCCCTGAGGACCATAAGGAAATAGATATTAATAATATTTCGGCAATCCCTGCGGTTTCCTACACAGGTGTAATACCTATCCCAATAAACAAAGAGATATCTCAATATTCACATGATATGCAAAAGCTGATTAATTTTTTGTATGAAGATAAAACCGAAAACCTTGTATTTCATAAAGATTTCCGCCGGGATGATTATCTTGAAGATGCTGAATTCACCCGAGCATTGGCAAAAAACGCTAGTAGATATGGGATAAATTTGGGTGGGATATTTATAACATGACTTTCGGGCAAATCAAATCTTCTGCCAAGTTAAACTTAACCACTCCACAATCCGACTACCCGGCATTGAATATACTGAGTATGTATAT
>JAAXOC010000082.1 GCA_014237145.1 ANME-2 cluster archaeon | reverse complement strand
AACACAGATGAACACAGATTTTCAGGTAGCGTATCCGCGTTTATCTGCGTTCGTCTGCGGTTAGTTTGATAATACCAACATGTAATGTGACGGTCTCGAAAATAAGTCTAACTTAAATACGATTAAAGCGGTTTTGAGATGTGCGGAAAGTAAGTTACAATATTATTGGAAGAGCACCAGAAGTTCAACCAGCCAACCCAAAAATGTGAGCCACACAAATGTACAACATAATTGCAGTTGACATATCAGGACGCCATAAGATCAATGATCGCTACTACATGGTATGCGCAGCTGTATCCGTATCAATCACTGCCGAACATATTGAGAGAGTGAACCAGGTCAAGATCAAACCATTCTGGCTGGACTCAGCACCTGAGTTAACGGATATCATACAAGTCATTGAAGATACTGCAAAAGAGATCGAGTTTGGGGGTACTATCATTACCGAGCACGGGGAAATGTATAACCAGCCAGAAAGAGTGGTTGCGAGCATGTTCTCGCGCGAGTTTAAGTATCAGGAATCACTGGGCGATCGTAGTTCGATCGAACTGGCACACCATATATCACTTTGCACACGAAATCTTCTTTTAAGTGAACTTGGAATTGAGAGTTGATAGAATTTTGTTACAATTGAAAGCATAGTTAGAATTAGAATTACAATTGTAGACTGTTTGAAGGACTCATGAACTATGAAACGTGTGATACTTGTCCAGCGAAATGAACCCACAAACGATGAGTCCGGAAACATACGAAAACTTATTGAATTGAAGGATCTGGCAAGATCTGCAAACTACAAAGTGATTGGCGATGTTACACAAACAAGAAGACCTGACAGGAAATACCAGATCGGGCGTGGAAAGGTTGAAGAACTTGCCTTGATGATGGAAGAGTTGGGGGCCGATGGGATAATCTTTTCCAACCAGTTGAGTACAACACAGATATACAACATATCCGAGACCTGCAGGTGTGAAGTAATTGACAAGTTCCAGTTGATACTTGAAATATTTGCCAAGCGGGCAACCACAAAACGTTCTAAACTTCAGGTCGAACTTGCAAAATTACAGTACGAACTCCCAAAAGCAAAGGCGATCATGTCACTTCTTAAAAAAGAAGAGCGTCCCGGGTTTATGGGACTTGGGAGTTATGAGGATTCGTATGAGCAGGACATCAGGAACAGGATAAACCGAATAAAAAAAGAGCTTGCAAGTGTCCAAAAAGACAACGAATCACTACGGATCAAGCGGCATGAATATGGTTTTTCAATTGTATCACTGGCAGGCTATACCAGCTCCGGAAAAAGCACGCTTTTCAATGCACTTGTAGATGAAGATGTACACGTTGAGGATATGCTTTTCACAACACTCCTGCCAATAACACGTGCGCTGAATATCCGTGGGCGCCGTGTACTTTTGACTGACACGGTCGGCTTTATTGAAGATCTGCCACACTGGATGATCGATGCGTTTCGTTCAACACTGAACGAGATATTCCTTGCCGATGTCATCCTGCTGGTTGTTGATGCCAGTGAATCTCCTGACATCATGCGGCAAAAACTTGTCACTTCGCATGACACATTTTGGGAACAAATAAAAGGAGTGCCTATCATCACTGTGCTGAATAAAATTGACAGAATTACAGAAAATGAACTGAAAGAGCGACTCGAAAATGTAGGGTACCTTACTCCAAATCCTGTTGCAGTCTCTGCAAAAAATGGTTTGGGGTTTGATGAACTTAAGATGGAGATATACAGGCAACTCCCTAAATGGAAACGCGACACGGTTTCATTGCCAATGTCGGAATATGGAATGTCAATTGTATCATGGTTGTTTAATGAAGGTATTGTGCACAACATCAATTACAAAGACCGGATCATAGTCGATTTTGAAGCGCGGGATGAGATTGTTCTAAAGGCAAGGATAATCGAAAAAAAAGATAAACATGTGCATAACCATATGTTTACATAATAGTGGAGTTCACCCCAAAAAATGGTGCCAAAATCTATGAAATCCCATGTATTTGCCTCAAAATTAATGTATTTATTTGGTCAAAATTCGCATAAATAAATTTTTTTACACCATTTTTCATACACCAGACAGGGCTCACTCACGGCAATTTGTCCTCGCACATGAGTAAGCTGGAATCTGCATTATATTGAAGTCGTGAAGGAGTTCGTGGATAAAAAGCCGCAGACTATGCTCCATCCGGGTGATAGGTGGCGGGATGCATTTTGGGCCTGTGGAGTCTAAAATTGCTTATATCAACGCTATCGGCCAGCTACCTACATTAGAACAATCAGAACAAAATCCGCGACGATTGTCTTGTACAAAAACGTACTATTTTTTCCAATCCATCGATTAATCGAAAGGCATAAATACTAATAACATAAATTAAAAACTATACTTGTCTAAAAATAGACCGGTTTATGAATAATTAAACACTATATGGATAAGGTGGATAATATGGAAGAACAAATTGTTAGTGAATCATCTGCGGATGGTGACACAGTCATTGATATCATCGATGTAAGGAAAAGTTATCAGCGGGGAGGTATGGAAATACCGATCCTTAATGGCATTGACCTCACAGTCAGGTCTGGCGAATTCCTTGCCATTATGGGTCCGTCGGGTTCAGGCAAAAGCACATTGATGAACATGATCGGATGCCTTGACAGGCCCACATCGGGACAGATCTTTGTAAAAGGCCAGGACATAAATCAGATATCGGATAATGAGCTTGCACACCTCAGGGGACGTGAGATAGGGTTCGTATTCCAGACCTTCAACCTGATTCCCAGGTTGACTGCTTACCAGAATGTGGAACTACCAACATTTGCTACTAAAAAGAACGGTACTGTTGTCAGTACAAAAGTAAGAGACCTGCTGGAACTTGTTGGACTAGAAGACCGTATGGACCATAAGACCACTGAACTTTCAGGCGGGCAGTGCCAGAGAGTTGCCATTGCCCGGGCTCTAATAAATGACCCGATGTTGATACTTGCAGATGAGCCGACAGGAAACCTGGATTCAAAAACTACTGGTGAAATCATGAAAATGTTCTCAGACCTGCATGAACAGGGCCGGACAATTGTTATGATCACACACGATCCTGATATTGCAGAATTTGCAGACAGGATTGTGCTGGTGAAAGATGGAGTAATAGAAAATAATTGAGGTGAAGAGTTATGAAAAGTATAAGGAAATATATGAATTTTCTGGGGTCTTTGTTTTTAGTAGCATTGATATTTGCAATGTCCATGATCCCGGTTTCGGCAAGTGCTGCTGCACTTAGGGCAGATATCGTACAATGTGACCCGAATCCTGCAGAGATCGGGCAATATGTAAACGTATGGATAAAGATTGAAAATATCGGTAACACAAGGGCCGAGGATGTTTCAGTAGAACTTATCCCATCATATCCATTCTCATTGGATGCGGGAGATGATGCTGTAAGGAATATCGGAATCTTATCAACAGATAGACATGCATCACTGGAATACCACTTATATGTGGATGAAAATGCAAGACCTGGTACCAGATCGATAAAGGTACGCTACCAGGATAATGAAGGCACGGCCTGGAATGAGGAGACACTTAATATCTGGGTCGGTTCAGGTTCGGATACATTTGACAGCAAGGGGACCATCCAGCTTGAACAGATCACAACAGAACCTGAAGTACTGATGCCGGGTGATGCAGGGACCGTGACTTTTACATTAAAAAATACCGCAACCCAGCATTCCATCAGCCTTGGCGATACAGAGTATGATACAAATGCCAGGGTCAGGTCTGCAACACTTGAAGGTACAGATGATATTCGGGTAAAAAGCGATCCATACCATGATACCGGTATCCTTGGACCTGGAGATACTGTAGACCTTACATATAATATCGAGGTAGATGACTCTGCCCGGGACGGTACTAAACATCTGGAATTTATTGTGGTTGGAAGTTCCCATACATATAATTATTACTGGAATGTTCCCGTCAAGGTCGATTCGGCAGGTATCAAGGTGATCCCTACCAAACCCCTGACTATTGATAATGGTGTGGCAACTATTGAATTCGATATTGTCAATACCCATCCCAATACGCTGACCTCGGTATCGATCAGGCCCCATGCAGAGGGAATCGAATTCTCACCTGTGGAATATTTCATAGGGTCCATGGACCATGATGAACTGTTTACTGTGGAATTTGATGCACAGGTAGTATCAGATGATGTGTCAGACCAGCAAGAACTTGCATTGATAGCCCAGTACAGGAGCGGCTTCAACCAGCATGAGACAACACTTAACGACCTGAGTCTGTCAATTGTTACTGACAAGCCGAACGGTGGTCCCGGATTTGCAGGTATCAGCGCTCTGGTTGTTATCTTTGTAATATCAAGCCTGGTGATGTACAAGCGTAAGAAACACCAGCAATAAGGAGGTGGACCGGATGGTAAACATTGTACAGTCCCTGCGTATCGCTGCGGGAAGCATAAGAAGTGCCAAGATGAGGTCCATCCTCACTACCCTTGGGATTGTCATTGGCGTGGCTGCAGTGATCGCCAATGTATCCCTCGGAGCCAGTTTCCAACAATATTTCGATGAAGAGATCGGGTCCGTTGGTTCGAATTTCATTATTATAAACCATATGGAACCGGATCTGTTCCATGATAATGAACTGGAACTTGTCGAAAATACACCGGGTATTGTCATTGTTTCACCTATTAAACAATCGCTCCAGAAAGTAACCCATCTATCTACATCCAGACACCTGTCAGTCGATGGAGTATCAGAAGATTATGAAACGGTTGCCAATCTCAAATTCGAGGAAGGAAGTTTCCTCAGTGACCAGGATAAATATGTTGCCGTTATAGGAAATGATGTGGCTTATAAAAAATTTGACCGCAAGATTTTCACCCAGAATTCCATTGATATCACATTTCGAAAGGATGACGGTAGTGAAGTAACTAAAAGATTTAAAGTAAAAGGAATACTGGAGAGCCCTAAGACCACTATGGTACAAAGCCCCATTGCTCCTGATGAACGCATATTCATCCCGATCTCGACCTTAAATGAGATACAGGGGGAAGATGATTATGGCAGTTTCCTTGCAATGGCATCCAGTATGGATACAATACAAGCGACTTCCGATGACCTGGATCAAAAACTTGGGCGTCATTTTGGAGTACCATCAAAGGATATGAATGATGATGATACAAAACCCTATTCAATCCACAACCAGGGTGAGATACTTGAGAAAACTGACCAAATGGCTGGAATTTTGGGTGCACTGCTCACTTCTGTGGCACTGATCTCACTTGTGGTTGGTTCCATCGGTATTATGAACATCATGCTGGTTACGGTAACCGAACGCACCCGGGAGATCGGGATACTGAAATCATTAGGTTATACAAATTTGAATGTCCTGGTTCTGTTCATTGGTGAATCGGTTGTGTTGAGCGTGATCGGCGGACTGCTTGGTATAGGGCTGGGTGTACTGGGAGCATATGGTGCACAGAGTTTAATGGCGCTACCGCACGCATTTCCAGTTGAACTGATCGTGATAGGATTTGTAGTATCTGTCATCGTGGGCCTGATCGCTGGTGTGTATCCTGCTAATAAAGCTGCCAGGATGAACACAGTGGATGCTTTGAGGAGTGAGTGAATTTAACAAAAGGAGGAATGAGTCAAATGATAAATTTTAAACAGTCATTGCATATCGCAGCAGGAAGCATACGAAGTGCCAAGATGAGGTCCATCCTCACTACCCTTGGGATTGTAATCGGTGTGGCTGCAGTGATCGCAAATGTATCCCTGGGAGCCAGTTTCAACCAGTATTTTGAAGACATGTCTTTTGGTATGGGCTCAAACTTTATCATAGTAGGCGGCAAGGAACCTGGTCTTTTTCATGACAATGAAATGAAACTGATCGATAATACTCCCGGTATAGTGGGCATTACACCATATAAACGAGAAGAATCTGTCAAAGTCACGTATTATTCCACTTCCAAACGTATTAATGTGCTTGGAGCTAGTGAAGATATTGAAGAACTTTCAAATATTAAACTGGAAGATGGAACTTTCCTAAATGATAAGGACAAGTATGTAGCTGTCATCCCCCATACAATAGCGTATGATAAGTTTGACCGCAACATTTTGACCCAAAATTCTATTGATATCACATTTCATAAAGATGATGGCACTGAAATTACCAGGGAGTTCATTATCAAGGGGATAATTGAAGAGAAAGAGGAATCGTTCATTTCATCCGGGTTTGGAGATAATACGATCATTATTCCGGTGGCAACATTAAATGAAATACTGGGAGAGGATGATTATAGAGCTTTCTTTGCCATGTCATCCAGCCGGGATACTATAAAAGAAACAGATGAAGAAGTTGATAAAAGGCTGGCCCGTCATTTTGGTATCCCTTCACGTGATATGGATAATGATGATGCAAAACCGTATAGTATGACAAACCAGGCAGAACTACTGGAGAGAATGGGCCAGACATCTGATAACTTATCAGCTCTGTTTATTTCAGTTGCCTTGATCGCATTGATCGTAGGCTCGATCGGTATCATGAACATCATGCTGGTTACGGTAACCGAACGTACCCGCGAGATAGGTATTTTAAAGTCAGTGGGTTTTACCAATTGGAATGTCCTGTTGTTGTTCATTGTGGAATCTATAATCTTAAGTGTGTTCGGAGGACTGCTTGGAACCGGATTGGGTGTACTTGGTGCTTACGGTGCTGGGAGCTTTATGAAACTGCCAATTGTATTCCCTCTGGAACTGATAGTGGTAGGATTTAGCGTATCTGTCATTGTAGGACTGATCGCAGGCGTGTATCCAGCAAACAAGGCTGCCAGGATGAATACAGTGGATGCATTGAGGAGTGAGTGAAAACATCAGGATATGCAGATCCCATCAGGATTTGCAAATCCATATCTAACAAAGAAAAGTGATCGCATGAAAAACGAAAAGGCTAAACTTGGTGACAATGTTGAAATCGAATATTCGCTTTCAGGTGCTGAAAGTGAAGAGACTCTACTCTTCGTGCATGGACTGGGGAGCAACCTTGACCAGTTCGAAATTCAGCAGCAATATTTTGAAAAGAATTACCAGGTACTGCTGATATCCCTGCACGGTCACGGAAACTCATCAGCCCCAATAAATCCAACCCCGGCTGATTATTCAGTAAGGGAGATGGCCAGGGATGTGCAGGCTCTACTGGCACATCTGGGTATCAACAAGGTTCATTTTGTGGGTAACTCAATGGGTGGATTAGTTGGCTATGAATTACTGGAGATGGATGAGGGTCTGCTGTCATCACTTACGACTTTCGGCACTACGGCCAGACTCCATTCTTCACGTTTCACTCTCTGGACTTTACTTACATTGATGCGGTTTTTAGGTCCGAAAGGAACTGCATGGCTTGTCGGCAAAACTGCTTCGAAGGATAAGTCTGTACGTGCCCGATTGAAACGGATGTACGAAATGGTATCAAAGAACGCACTTGAGCTGATCACTATGAACATCGCTGATTATGACTATATGGATACGATTTGCAGGCACAACATTCCGATGATGTTGATCAGGGGCGGAAATGATAAGGAGATTAATAAGAACCTGGGTCCTGTGCTGGAAATAATGGGGAATAAGCCATACTTCGAACTTGTTGAAATGCCCAATGCCGGGCATTTTGCGAATATGGAAAAACCTTCGGATTTCAATGAGATTTTAAAAAGGTTCCTGTTAAAACAATCCATAAGGAATTATCTGTGAGGAATAGGTGGATGAATGAATAGATAAAGGAATGATCTTATGTTAATCGAAAGGGAAACATTATTGTTCACAACACTGACCCTGTTTTTAGGGTTATTTGTCATACTGGTTGTAGGAATGATCTCTGCATCGTCCTGACCATTGGAATGGGAGTGTGGAATAATGGGAATCGGATTCAAGCTACTGAATAGAGCTAACCGGGCACAGTTGTTGTTAATAATTGGAACCGGCATATTTGCTGTCGGTGCATTGGGTTTTATAGCCGGATACCTGTCACAGGGACAGACCTCGATATTAGGTGCCTTATCTCTTATTCTTGCAGGTGCCGGCTCAAGTATGAAGAAGTTGAAATATCAAAAGGGGTAAGATAGGAAAAAAAGGAGCTTAAATGTCTCGATGTGAATAATGGTGATAAAATATGACGATTGATCGAAAGGTATAAGTAATTATAAATCAATTAGTTATTGAATAGATATGTATAAAAAATAAAGTCAAATCTAACATGAATGGAGTGATGAAAATGAAAGTGAAATGCAGGTACCCGGGATGTGAAATAATGCTACATACTACTGCCGGGCGCGACTATCATGAAGAGACAGCACATGGCATGATCTACAATTTACCACTTCAACCATTACTTCAACAGATACAATTATTTAGTAATATTAATAAGATCTTTAAATCCACCGAACTGCAATTAAAAATAATCCTGGATGTAGCTTTTGTGGATATGATAAATACCCACATCAACCAATCGGGTTAGCTGCCAGATCTTAGCAAATCATTTTTGAGTGTAACTAAATTTCAATTTAACAAGAGGTTATAAAATGATCGAAGTACAGGATCTAACAAAAACATTCAATGGAAAAACCGTAGTCAATGGACTAAATTTCCAGGTCCGGGAAGGCGAGATATTCGGATATCTGGGTCCCAACGGAGCAGGAAAGACCACAACCATGAGAATAATCCTTGGACTTCTCAGGCCAATTTCAGGAAAGGCACTGGTTTTCGGTGACGATCTCGGCAGTAATAAGTCGAGCTATTGTAGTGGCATTTATGCTAACAATTGTATATTTGATTATGTATCACCCTACTTTCAAGTCAATTGGAGGTCTTTGGGGAATGAGTGAAAAATCAATAAGCCGATTGGCTATGATCTTACTCTTATTTAGCATGAAAGTACCCTCAGTCTTAACATCCCGTGACTATCGTTGTAAAGAAAACAACAATTTTCTGGGATGTTAAGATCAAAGATATTTATCT
>JAAXOC010000081.1 GCA_014237145.1 ANME-2 cluster archaeon | reverse complement strand
ATCATCAAACAAGATCCAACCAAGGATCAATCCGATGATAACGCCGATGATAATGGCAATTATTGAAATAATCGCATCAATGATAAATTCGAGTGTTTTTTTAATGATCAAATAGGTCCAGTATATAATATCGGCTACCAGATCCTCTAACGTGTAATTTTCTATTGAGGCCATTTACCCACCTTTTCGTTGATTTTTTTATTCTACGCCACCCATCATTCACATATTAGTACAGTAAAGTATATATCTTTTGCCATGGTACTGTGGCACTATGGCGCCATGGTACCGTGGCACAATAAATTGGAGGGATACGATGCCAGAGAAAGAGCTTGTACCAGTTGAACTGCAAGACGGCAGTATAGTGGAATGCAAAAAGGTTAAGAAATTCGGCTACCGCATACCGAAATATAAACCCGGCTACCTTGAGGCCCTGGAGAATGACGAGGATGTTGAGATGCCGGTATCGTGTGCGTCTACGCCTACCCGTTTTCACAACAGGGAGAATGCCATACGGTATGCACGAAAGACGAAAGACGGGAATGTGGTGTTCCTAAGCCCTACTGAAGTGGATAAAAAGAAGACCGAAGACTGGCTTGCAGATTGAATATTGAGTGAAAATGAAAAAATCAGGGTGGTAAATGATGGTAACAATGGAATTGAATGAAAAAATGTACTATGCCTGCGGGTTGTGCAGTACGGATTCAAAGGTACAGTGGCACAGGCCTGGGACTAAGATATGGTATGAGCATAAGGAATATATTGACCTTGATGAGACCAATTCTGACAGGCCGAAGTATTTCTGGTGTACTTTTCACAGGTGTCCGCATGATTTTAAGCGAGGGTGCCTGAAGTACAGGGCGCAGATAACCTTTAACGGAAAGGGCGGGAGTAATAATAATCCGACAAAACAGTTATCTCATGAAGACGTGCTGCCGCAGATCAGGGAATATGTGGGTGAGAATTCTGATGCTGTGGACTGGATAAAGGTGGTAAATACAAGTAGTCTTCCGTGGCCGTGTACCCAGAAAAACCGGTTGTTAATGCCTGATTTGATCTACTGCAAGCCCGACAGGTCAATGAAGTTCGGGCATTCTATTACGAATGTGATCGAGTTTGAGAGTGAGACATCTGCTGCCTCTATTGCCAATAAGGTTGAGAGGTTCAATGAGTCCTCAAAGCGGATGATAGAGGATGGGGCGCAGAGTGGGGGTGTGCTGCCGAGGATTATATTTTTGTATGACAGGCAGACCAGGGTTTCGCTGGAGGAGGTCAAGGGGGTTGTAAAGGGTGTGGGTACAGAGTATCTTGATGGGGTTGTTGTGGAGTATTATGATGAGGGAAGGGAGTGGTTTGGGCGGTGGTTCAGGGGGTAGATAAATGCAATCTTGAGAAATAGAAACACAAATTACACTATTTCAAAAACAACGAAAGTATAAACACTAGTATTAAATAATTTAAGAATTATGTAATTAAACGATATGGTAGTGAAGGTCTTTTGCATTGAGGAATTCGAAAATGAGCATGAATGGAATCAATTTAAAGAACTATATGATGTCATTTATGAAAAATATGCTAACACAGATGAAAATATATACATTCTTTCAAATTTTCGTCTAGCAAAAGTTCAAATTGATGTTTTAATTTTAACTGAAAAGGGAATAGCTATTATTGATTTAAAATCATACAAAGGAAAGGTAATTGGAAATGAAAATGGGAACTGGGTAGTTATAAAAAACGAGGAGGAAATATCATTACCTAAGAATTTATTTGGACAATTAAAAGAGCAAAAATTCGATTTATTGGAAAAATTAAATCAAATTCGAATAGTAAATTTTGAGCATATTGAAGAAGAAAAGCTTGGTCGAATTAAATGTTGGGGCTATTTTGAAAAGGGGAGCAATTACAACATCACACAAATTGGTGAGCGTGCACGTACATGGTTTGATGTTGTTACCGCTGACTATCTTATTGATAAAATGAAACGGATTAATGCCCGTTATAAGTTAAGAATGAAAGATATGGATGCTATTGTCAAGGGATTGAATTTAAAAGAGTATCAAATCGGAAAAAAATCTCCAGTTAAAAGTGCATTTGAATCAAATTATGAAAAAGAATTAAGTGTTTTCATTCAACCTAATAACTGGGATGAAATTTTAAGAAAAATTTCTGAATCAAATATTATTACTATTGTGGGTGAACCAAGAGTTGGAAAATCAACTAGCATCATAAATGTTGCAAATAAATTAAAAAATGACGGATATAAAATTCAAGATGATAAGAAATCTTTAATAGAACTTTTCAATTCAAGAGATGATAAAAAAAGCAAGTTATTCTTTAAATTAATAAACGATAGAAATGTTTTCATAATTGATGATGTTTTTGGAGCTATTGAATATGAACCTGCTCTTGTGAATAAATGGGTTCCTTTGATAATTAAAATTCTAAAATATCCAGATGTTAATTCAAAATTTATATTTTCTTCTCGGACTGATATATTTGATAAATTCCAAAGATCAAACAATGAATTAAGCTATGAAGGACTGAAAGATGAGTTCAATGAATGCATTGTGAAATTGAATTTTTCAAATTATGATAGAGGGTTACTAAAGGGAATTTTAAGTGAAAACTTAGAATATATCCAATTAAACGAAGATAAAAAGTTTATTGTTATTGATAATACTGAAAAGATTATAAACGAACTTGTATTGCCTGGTGAGATTTGGCACTTTCTTGAAAATGCAAAATATGATGAATTTCAAGAAGATAGTATAAACAAATCAATTGTTAAGGCTAAAAGACAAGTGATTTTTATCAAAGAAGAAATCAAGTATTTAGATGAATATGAGAAATTGTTTTTGCACATATTATACATTAATCAAGATTTTGAAGTTGATGACTTGGAAGAGATTTATTCACATTGTTTACCTTTAGGGGCAAGCAACCTACATTATTTCGAAAAGTGTGTGGACAAATTTAGACATCGGTTTATTAGAATCAAAATTGAAAAGGGTTTTTACATTAAACTAAATAATGATGATACTTTTGAATTTACTGAAGAGAAAGAAAAATTAGAATTCATTCATCCTATATATATTGAAGCCATTGGAAAATTAATTGAGGCGGATGGAGACGAACGGAGTGTTCTTGAAAAAATTGTAGAAAAGTTATTTCAATCAACTCGAATTTCAAGTATTAAAAACTGGGAATTTGATAGCATTACTGGCAGCAATAAATATAATCATCTTAGGTATAATTTATTTGGTTTGATTTTAAAACATTATGATTTTTTTAATCAATGTACCAAAGATTTGGTGATTGAAATTTTGCTTAGTTTATCATTTGATATACCTGAAATAGATATTTATAGTCCTAAATTGGAAGTAGATTTTGATTATAGTTCCTGGGTAGCGGATAATTCAAGTGTTAGTTTTGTTTCAAAATTATTCTATATGTACGATAAATTAGATATTTATATGAAAGAATATGTAAACAGATTATTTAAAAATCCTAATTCATGCAAGGTAATTGCTTACTGTTTTGCATACAGTCTTAATGCTGAAACCGTTCAAAGATTTCAAGACAAATTAAAAGAACTTTCTATTTCTGACGACGAGGTACAATTTCTCGTTGCTAAATGTATAATAAAAAAATATGAATATCTTAACAAAATTAATAGAAAATTATTATGTGGAATTGAAATTAATATTCCACTGATTAAATGTCTAATATATAATTATGAAAAATTATCCACATATCTTAAAAAAATACTTATGCAACAAATTGAAGTTGCAGATGACAGCGAGTTAATTGAAACTGGGGTATGTTTCTTAATTAATTATAGTTTCCTCCCACCCGAAATTAAAATGAAATATGATTTTATGTTTAATTTGAATGATAAAATCATTAATTTTCAAGTTGGAAAAGCTTTTGACTCATGGTTTGCTGCTACTTTTTCAGAAGTAAATTATGATCCTAAATACAAAATTGTCGATAACAAGGTTTTGGATCTATATTGCAAATGGCTCACAAATGAAAAATCATACTATCCTTACAAAGAATTAGTAGGGTTTTATTATGGGTTTGATTTGATTGGGTACTTAGAAAGTTCAATTTTAGATTTTGATAGAATGAATTTAAAAGTACCTAAATGGACTGAATCTTCATTTTCAAATTTAAAAGATGCTATTGAAAAAAACTTGATTATTTTTTTAGATTCATTCCCACCAGAAGAATCAAAAGCATATCTCTATAGTACAGGTTTTATGTTTTATTCATGGAGTGAGAATAAAGAATTAATTGAAAAAATTAGTGATATTGTATATGAGAAAAAGGAAATTATTCAATTGTTTTTAGAAACTTGTTTATTTCATTTTCATGATGTGCAAACTAAAAAATACCCCCTTAAAATTAAGGACTCACAAATCAAAATCCTTGAAGAGCTTTCAATTCATAATTCGTTGGAGATTAAAAATAAAGCTAAAGAAAGTTTGGATTATATTGATAAACTTATTGATTGTGGGGTATACAAATAGGTGATTGAATTTGGAGTATACTGAATATGTTGTTGAAAATACAATTGTAGCCCTGATCAATAAATTCATTGAAAATCCGTTGTATTTTAACAACGAAAAATTACTACATTACAAATTTCATGATTTTCTTTGTAATAAAACACAATTTAACATTAGGTGGGAATATCCCACAAGGGAATTCTATACTAAAAAGGATGGAATTCCCAAAGTTGACAGAACATCTAAATATAATGGCAAATTTGATATTGCGCTTATCGATGAACTTGAAGAATCGATATCGTTTGCTTTTGAATTCAAACTTGATGTTGACAATGGGGAAAAAAAAATTGACACAGATTTTTTTAGCAAACATACCAGAAACGATTATGAGAAAATTACTAATCCAAAAAACCAGGTGATGAATGGTTACATGATATATTTTATTTGGAGTATAATTGAAAGTAGGGCCACTAAACCGTTACTAGAACGCAAAATTAAGCATCATAAGAAAAATTTAGACATATTATGGGCCTACTTTGAAGCTTGTAAAATTAACGGAAATTTGAAAATGGCTTTAGTCGAGTGCAATAATATTGAAGGGAAAAAAAATTCTCGAATTAGGACGCATCCAAATGGTTGGATAAATGTGGAACTAAAATGAATTACTAAACTCCCAAATGACCGATAGTTTCCTTCTATTGTCGTAATTTTCATCACTCACGAATCTCCCACCTTGCTTAATATGTTTATGTATTCTTTAACAAGAGTCTGCCCCATGCCCCTCCTTTGAAGCACTTGAACAACTGCCCGGCCCTGGTGCTGCGGACCGAATGTGTGCGGCGGCCACGGGTGTTTGTGGGTGCTGCCGGCGGTGGGCATGGCTGTTGAAATATATAATTTATGAAATACTGCACCGCAAAGAACGCAAAGTTAAGGTTACAACGTCTTTGCGAACTTTGCGCTCTTTGCGGTGAAACACTTAACGGCAGCCGTCAATCAGCGTGTATCTGCGTCCATCTACGGTTCACATTGAATTGCTGTCCAGCCCACCCCACAAAAACACACCAGCCACACAGCCAACCCGACCTCCGCATACGTCGTGATAGATTCATGAAGCCCCAGCCTTTCCACCCCTGACTGAAGTCGACTGCATCCGCAAGATAGAGGTCGTGTACTTGAGTGAGCGCGAGAAGATGTGGGGTGGGTAAGTGTGTGTTCACCGAAGGCAATATGGATTTCTACTAACGATTTGCGTGTAGCTGAAATCGCCGAATGTGATTTGAGTAAGGCCCCCAGCCTGAACCAGATGCACACTGTTTGCTGAAGTGCTCTCTAAATAAATTCTCCTTTGGCAATCATTTCAACCTTTCCACCGACAGATACATCTATTTTCTCTCCTTTGTCTTTTGCTCTTAAGTAAAGCAGCGAAGACCTTCCTATTTCGTAACCCTGTTCAACTCGAATGTCGATTTGATCATTTCCAAAATAACGGTATTTCACTAAATACCCGGCTAAGCAACCATTTGCACTTCCCGTAGCTGGGTCCTCCGGCACTCCGTAGTAGTCAGCAAAAACCCGTATATTCAAGTCATTTTCCTTATCATAAGTCTGGGGACAAAAGATAAGCATCGCTTTGGCTTGCGTATCTTTAATCAACTCGAAGTATTTATCTCTAATTACCTTAGCCTGCTTCAAGGTATCCAAAGTCTTTAATGGAATTATAATGAAAGGTAATCCCGTAGAAACCTCTTGAATAGGGAATCTATCGTCCATCTCTCTTTTATTGAGGCTCAAAACCTGCGAAATTTGCTCAGGCTCAAAAACTCGACCAAAAGTCGCGGCCATTTGCTTCATCCATAAAATATCTATTTGTTCACTGCTGTAATTGAGCGTAACAGGAATCTGCCCGATCTTCAGGTTCAGGATTATTGTCTCAACAGGCTCTCTGATAATCTCGTGTTGTATAACATAAGCGGTTCCCAGTGTCGGATGACCGGCAAACGGCACCTCTTCCTTTGGCGTGAAAATACGGACATCATATCCGCCATTGCACTTCTGATCAGACAAAATAAAAGTTGTTTCTGAAAAGTTCATTTCTTTAGCGATTTGTTGCATCTCAATATCAGAAAGAGCTTTTGCATCTCTGACAACTGCGAGTTGGTTACCTGCATATTTTTCCTCAGCAAACACATCCACTATGTAAAAGGGGCATTTTCTCATTGTGCTTTCCTCCATCAGGCATTTCAGCTAACGTTTCGGGCGTATCTGAAGTCCATCTACCAAGCTGGATTTACGCAAAGAGGAGCGGGGCCAGATACGCTCAGTTATATACAATTGCATTCATCTGCATTTTGTCTAATAATCGTGGGGAATACCTTTAATATGTAAATGGAGATGTTCATGGTCATCCATTTCTTCGATCCAACCATTATTAGCATCGGATTTTGCATCCAGGTCTTTTATGTATGGCTTGATATCAAGCACAGGGGTCCCATCGAACGCATCCAGGCCCGATGTAAAAATCTCGTTATTTATGATGTGTTTTATCTGAACAATGCTAAGCCCTATCTGATTTGGGCGAACAGGGGACCTGCTTGCAAACACGCCTACCTTTACACCACCAGCCCATGGAGGAGATACAATCATTGACTGCTCTTGCTTTACACGATCTATATGGTAAATAACATAGATGTAACTAAATTTGGCAAGTTTATAGAGTCCATCGGTATATTGTGGCTCAACTACTATACGGAAATCCCCATCGTCCTCTTTCACTGGCTGATACGGTGCATTATCAGTATATGGAGTTCGAATAACTCCGATCTGCTTTGGCTCAAAGTTCATGATTCTTTCTGTTTGTTTATTTTTATTTGACATTTTATGTATCTCCTGTGTTTTGAATATCTCTCCCGGTCTTGAGACACTATGTTCTTCCATCTTCTTATTTGCTAATTCAATATGTCTATTCGCTTCTTTTAAAATTCTAATAGTCTATTTTAATTCGTGAGCAGCCTCTGTAAGCCCCATATTCTCTATTTTCCTGAGCCACTTCCCCTTATCCTGAATATGTTGATTATTATTACTACGATTCCTATTTTCATGTTTATACCTCCTTTTTCTGTGCCGTGATTACAACAAAGCCTCCTTCTCCGTGACCTTCTTTAACAGGTTCAATAGCAGTTATTTTTTTGGGGTTTTTGAAGATTGTCTGACAGGTTTTGATATGTTCAGACTCAAAATTTTTAAGCCAATCCAAAACTTGTCTGGTAGAATAAAAGTTGGCATGACTATAGAATTTACTCTCATTCTTCTTTGATTCATACAGTTTGCCAAGAAAACTCTCCTTGTCAATGATACCTATAATGATATATCCTCCCGGTTTAAGAACTCTTCTTGCTTCCCTGAGTGCTTGAATAGGGTCTTGCACAAAACATATTGTTACCACTATCAATACAAAGTCAAAAGAAGAATCATCAAAAGGAAGTTTTTCCGCTTTTGCTTTATAGACCTCTATCCCACGTTTTTGTGCTATATCTGCCATTGCTTTTGCTGGCTCCACTCCAATCCTGATACCAAGAGGAACTGCAAATCTTCCCGTACCCACTCCAACCTCTAAACCCTTACTATTTTTTGGAACGCACTTCTTTAAGGCTTGAACTTCGGACTCATAGGCAAATCTATTTACATCAAACCACTCATCATATTCTTGAGCATACTTTTCAAAGATTTCAATGCTATTAATAAGTCTTCACCTTTATCAAGCATAGCCGAAATGGCTTATAACGTTTCGCAAGTACCTGAAGTTGGCGACCAACTGGAACCAATTTTTGCGTAGCGAAGGGGAGCCAGATACTCGCTGTTATGCGACCGTTACTTGGCGTTTCTATATATTATTTTTTGTTGGTCGGCTCTTGACCCACAGCCAAATTATTATTCCCAGAATGAGCACTGTTAGATACAAGGTACGTATCTCAGGATATAAAACAGGTGTAACCTCCTCCGACTGAATGAGAACATCATAAGTAGCACCAACTCCCAAAAAGAAGGGATATAGTAAAAGGACACTGTTACCTATTCGATAGACAACAGCAAATATCAACCCTACAACAAACAGTTTGCCAAACTCTGGCTGAAATCCCACATGATGCAAGGAGTAAAATACGGCACAGAGAACAACTCCGGGAACAATGCCGAACGCTCGTTCAAACATGGTCCTTAGAAAACCGTAAAAGAACACCATCTCAAAGATCACAGCTAACATAACGAAGGCACTTACCCCCAAAATTGGCGTGTCCAAACGAAAATCATCAGGAGGGGGAACATCTGACAAGAACAGCAAGAGGAGGAGTATCCCAAGAACAAGATTGATTGGAAGAAAGAGATACCACTTCTTAAAGCTAAAGCCAAAGCTAATAAAGTCATTGCCATGTTGTCGGATGTATAGCAGGGGAAAGAGAATTCCCAAGGATATTTGCCCAATATCACGAATGATGATGCTTATCCATGGGATACTCTCAGTGGCTCCCAGTGCTATTGATAAGCCAATCATAACAATACCAGCGATAACGGTGACCAGAGTCTCCTGAGACGGTTGCCACCGAAAGAGTTTTGAAATAACGTTTTTCATTATAATCCCCTCCTTGAATCAATTTTCAATGCGAATTGGATCACAAACTGCTACCCAACCTGTAATTATGCAGAAATAATTAGCCAGGCAATGTCGCACAACGTTGTATATCCGAACCGACTTCGCATATCACGCATATTTGGTGTTATACCCAAACATGGTCCATCTACATCCATCCGGACTAACTTCAATCATCACCTACACTCTTCATCATTCTCCTGTATTAAGCTATCCAACCCACCCCACAAAAACACACCAGCCACACAACCAACCCGACCTCCACGTACGTCGTGATAGATTCATGAAGTCACTCGTACACCACGCACAATATACCGACCCCGTACATACCCCACACTCACACCCTACTTACCCAGCC
Organism: ANME-2 cluster archaeon; assembly: GCA_014237145.1. Classification (NCBI taxonomy): domain Archaea; kingdom Methanobacteriati; phylum Methanobacteriota; class Methanomicrobia; order Methanosarcinales; species ANME-2 cluster archaeon. Next base: position 48,173 of record JAAXOC010000081.1, on the reverse strand, counting down.
CCAGCACATCAGCCATACCGTACACCCCGGCCCCCACTCCATCACCCACTATGCAGCCCTCACAGCCCCGCCAGCAAACGCCTGCTTGGTGCCGTACTTTGATACACTCACCATAGCCAAAGAGCATCACCGTATGATCCCCGACCACATCGCCGCCACTGATAGCATGAATGCCGATTTCATCTCCCCGATCTCACACTCTCCCACCGCAGCCCGTCAGGGCGGCAGTGTGGCAGCCAGCCTTGTGGATTCAAGCGAGTTTCGAGTACATGGTGGAGGAACGCACCGCCATCTACGTGGTTGTTGCCCGGGGTTTTGGTTCAGTGTTCAGCGCAGCCTGTCCCGTATGGAGTTGGGGGGAGCTATGCATGGACGGCGCGCAGGTCACACATTTGTATTTGTTGAACATGGCCTGAAGTATTTAACAGTTGAAAACAAAATTAAGTCGTATGGAAACTAATGTTGAATCGAACAGGGTCTGGCTCTACAAAGACGAATATGATGACATGCTTGAATACATCGATCGATTGACAGAAATTATAAACGTTCTTTCCGATAGAAGTATTATAACAGCGGTCAAACAAGCTCTTAGCAGGATCAACTCCGGCGAGTATCTCACAAAAGAAAATATGGTGTTTGATTGATGCATACTTTGTTAAAAAATCAAAATTATATCTTAATAACTATACTCCGCAGCTCTGCTGTGCTTGGGTGTGCCGTCGCAACATTTGACTTTCGGAGACGAAAAACTCACTTCGCTTTGCTTCGTGCCACACTGCGCTCTCGCGTTGTTTAGGGCATTTAACAAGGGATAAAAAAATAACTTGATAAGGATATAGGATGAGGTGATGCTATGATTGAGTGGATTTTTGTAATATTGTTGGTGATATTCTTAATTATTTTGTTTTGGAAATACGCAGAGCAAAAAGGTGAAATTGAAAACCGTGGGCGTGAACTCTTTGAAGGGTGGAGATCCACAGAATTAGAAACTCAAGCGAAAGAAAAAGCAGAGTTATTATTTCGAGATTGGATGCAGCAAGAAGAGAAAAGGATTCGAGAAGATGCCATTAAGAGGAGCGAAGCAGTTGTAACCGGCAAAGTGACGGAGCATTTAATACCTTTTTTCAAAGATTTTAAATATAATCCAAAAAATGTAAGATTTTTAGGAACCCCAGTGGATCTTGTTATTTTTGACGGGTTGAGTGAAGGTGAAGTTAAGAATATAGTTTTCGTTGAAGTAAAAACGGGAAAAACAGCAAACTTATCAACTAGAGAAAGACAAGTCAGAAATTGTGTTCAAAATAAAAATGTGATTTGGGAGATAATTCATCATAAAGGTAATGAAGATTGAGTTAAAGTAGATGATAACATCGTTCTGCTCGACTCTGCACCTCTTCGGAGCTTGCCCCTTACCTTACACCCAGGGTTTTACATACCTGCAAAACGTTAAATGAAATGCGTCTTCAATTACCCGCCGCTTCGGCATCTGCACTTTCCCTGCCACCGCAGCCCGTCAGGGCGGCAGGGTGGCAGCCAGCCTTGTGGATTCGTGCGAGTTTCGAACCGCAGATTAACGCGGATGAACGCAGATATTGCAGCTAAAATTTAATTATACATGGATATCAACCATATAATAAAAATTAAAACTCATACTAACCGCTATCTACGTTCATCTGTGTTCATCTGTGGTTAATAATGAAATAGGAATAATTCCAGCCTGCTTCATTTCTGCACATGCGCTGAGCGTGGGTTGGGAGTGATGTGTGCTGGCGGTGGCCTCGGTTGTTTGTTGGTGCTGCCGGTGGTGGGCATGGCTGTTAAAATATAAAATTTATGAAATACTGCACAGCAAAGGACGCAAAGTTAAGGTTACAATGTCTTTGCGAACTTTGCGCTCTTTGCGGTGAAACACTTAACGTCAGCCGTCAATTTGCGTGTATCTGCGTACCTCTGCAGTTCACATTGAATTGCTGTCCAGCCCCCACTACATTCTCACAACCTCTCGCCGCCCGCCATCATACCCGTAGCAGCGTGCCCCTACTTGCCCAGCTCATCAGCCATATCATAATGTTTTTTATATGATATATTTCTAACAAAAACGATTAATTTAAATAGTTTGATGTTAGATATAGTTAACATATTATTAAAATAACGAGCATAAGGAGATTAACAGAATGGAGAAATATAAAATAACACACTTGACATTGACTACGTTTTTTGGAATTGTTGCAATTGTCCTATACTCTTACGGCGATATGGTTTTGGGAAATATGATGGCTTGTGTTTCAATTGGACTATTCATAAGTTATATCATACGAAGAGTAATATTCAAAAATGAATTGAAAAAAGACGAGATGGTTAAAAGAATTTCAGGACAGTCATCAGATATTGCATTCTATCTATCGATCATATCAATTGGATTATTGACAATAGTGTTACATTTTCTTCCAACACTTTTTGATGCATTTGAAGTATTAGCAATTATTCTAACTGTGATATTAGTATCAAAGTTTTCACTTCAGTTATATTATTCAAAAGTGAAATGCGAAATTGGTTTCTAACTAAAAAGGTAATCTGGAATGAAAATTAAAAACAATACACAAATTTTGTTGAATTTGTGCATCCTTGTCCTGGGACTTGCGCTAGCAACAGGTGGGATAATTAGAATATTCCAAAACATCTCCGAAGTAGATCCGGAATCAGTCCTCCAGGTAATCTTCCCTGTTCTTATCGGGCTGGGCGTCGCCATGTCTTCCTTTTTCAGGATAATAAAACCAAGAACAGGAGTTGTGGGAGATGAACGGACTAAAAGAGGTGTTGAAAAAGCGGGACTATACGCATTTTTAATACTTTCGGGATTATTGATTGCTTCTGCTTCAGTTGCTGGCATCTTACAGCTAAACATAAACTTCAGCTTAGCAGTATTTGTACTTTTATATATTGGAATATTTTCATGGGGCATTTTGACATATTATTTTGATAAGCTTAGCAGTCTGGAATGAAATTCAGGACAGATAAATACATTTTGAGACCCATGTCAATGAGTATAGGGATGGTAATTGCTGGCATACTTTTGAGTTTTCTTATGCCGTCTTTGTTTTTTGTAGGATTTTGCCTAATTATAGCTGGCACAATATTGAGTGTTACGGGTGTTTATGTAGCAACAAAACCAGTAGAATATTTTATGCCTGATGAGAGGACTAACAAAAATACGGACAGGTCAGGCCATCATGCGTTTTGGATAATGGCAAGTGTTGTTATTATCCTTGGTCTGATTGACAGATTTACTTCAGTATCTATTGAATATAAGCATGCAGGTACTTTGATTATCTTTATAGGTATCTTTTCACTTTATTTTCTTCAATGGTTTTATAACAAAAAAGGTGAGGTTGAATGAAATTCAGAACAGACAAGGATATAACAAAATTTATTGGAATCAGCCTGTGCACTATTCTGGCTGGAATTATTATTATCTTGTTTATCGAACCTGTTAGTGTTTTCGGATTTATTCTAATTTTAGGTGGATTGATTGGACTTGTAATTGGTTTGAGCGTAGCTACGAAACCCAAATGCGATTTAATAGAAGATGAAAGGTCTGTGAAAGTCAGGGAAAAAGCCGGATATTCTGCGTTTATTGCAATGCTGTTGATTGCAACAATAATCGTGCTTCTCAGAATGCTGAAATTATCTCCATCATTAACCCCTTCGATAGAATTAACTGATGGAGTCCGGAATATATGGATTATCGGAGTATGGATTTTCATTACCTTCAGGTGGTACTACAATAAGACAGGTGAGTAAGCTGAGAACAAGAATGAAAGAACTAAGGGCAAAGTATGATCTGACCCAGGAAGAACTTGCCAATAAAGTAGGTGTAAGAAGAGAAACCATTGTGTTTTTAGAAAGAGGAAAGTATAATCCCTCATTAAAACTTGCATATGATGTAGCTAAAGTTTTGGAATCAAAAATCGAAGAGGTTTTTATTTTCGAGGATTAAGTTTTATTTCACAGTTTACTGGTTGGTGAATATAAATCTAATTATAATTTTATTTGCGCAAACCTTTTATTTAAAAAACACATCTATAATGTAAATGGACTGACCTCAATGATAATATTAGAACTCGAAAACGTATCAAAATCATACAGTAATAAAAAGATTATTGACAATATATCTTTTTCAGTAGATCAAGGAGAAATATTCGGACTTCTCGGTCCCAATGGCGCAGGTAAGACTACAACCCTTCGAATGATGCTTGACATTATAAAACCTGAATCAGGAAATATCAAGGTATTCGGGAAAGATCTTGATCCAAATTCGAAAGACAGGATCGGCTATTTACCAGAAGAGCGCGGTCTTTATAAAAAGTCCAAGGTCATTGAACTTCTGGTTTACCTGGCCCAACTTAAAGGAATGACAAAAACCCGGGCAATGGAAAATACTGTTAATCTACTGCAATCAGTAGAAATGCTGGAGCATAAGGACAAAAAGATCGAAGAGCTCTCCAAAGGAATGCAGCAAAAGATACAGTTCATTGCCACTATTATTCATGGTCCTGACCTTATAGTCGTAGATGAACCATTTTCCGGTCTTGATCCTGTAAATACCCAGATCATCAAGAACATTCTTCTCGAACAAAAAAAAAGTGGTAAGACGATCATACTCTCCACCCACATGATGGAACAGGCAGAAGCCATGTGCGATCGCATACTTATGATCAATAACGGCATGGTCGTCCTTAATGGTAAGGTCGGGGATATCAAAAATGAACACCGCAATAATTCCATTTTCCTGGAATTTGAGGGGAACCTAAGCTCACTTGAAGGACTCGACCAGGTTGAAAATATCATCCGGCATGGGACTTATATTGAGATATTCTTAAAAGATGGACATGATGTCCAGTCCCTTATTGAAGATATTGTAACAAGGGTCAGGATCCTGCGCCTTGAACAATCGACCCCGTCCTTGAACGAGATCTTCATTAAAATTGTCAAGGGGGTATCCAGTTGAATAAATCCATAATGATAGCAAAATACGAGTTCCTGAAAACAGTAAAACGAAAAGAATTCATACTGATGACATTAGGCTTCCCGCTTTTTTTTATCCTCATTATGTTAGTTCCCTTACTACTGGCAGGCACATCATCACCTGAAGATCTGAACCTGGGTTACATTGACAAAACAAATTCATTTGAATTTCCTGATGAGATCACAGTAAGAGGATCAATGATCTTTTCAAATGAAATACCGGGAGTAACAAATAACAAGGAATTAGATGGCACGAATAATGAAAAATATCCAATTATAAAATTCACACAATACTCAGATGTTGCATCTGCCAAACAGGACCTTGGATCAGGAACATTATCAGGATACCTGATCATCCCTGAAGATTACATTAAGACCGGAATTGTCGAATCTTATGTGATAGGAAAATTAACAGACATTCCTCAAAAAGAACTTTCTGAATTGATGGTAAACAACTTGCTTAAGGATAAGGTGGATGAAGAAACCTTGCAGCGGGTCAAGGATCCTATAACATTTAAACGATTTTCTATTGAAACCACAGGTGAAGTCAGTGAAAAAGGACTATCCGATCTGCTGGAAGATTTTGCACTTCCATATTTAACCGGTATACTACTGTTAATTTCAATTTTTACTTCTTCCGGATATTTACTGCAAAGTGTAGCAGAGGAAAAAGAGAGCCGGATAATCGAGATACTGTTATCCTCAGTAACTCCAATTGAAATGCTCACAGGAAAGATCATCGGACTGGGATCGGTAGGACTGTTGCAGATAGCGATCTGGCTGTCAGTGGGTTTTGCCGGATTGATATATGTTTTTGCCTTATCTATCAATCCCTTTTTATTGATCCTGTCTTTGGCATATTTCATACTCGGATTTTTGTTATTTGCCAGTATGATGGGTGCTGTGGGAGCAATAAGCGGTTCTATGCGTGAAAGCCAGCAGCTCATTCCAATTTTCACTTTCCCGGCTATAGCACCCATATTTTTCATGCAGGTATTGATCACCGAACCAGAGGGTACGTTATCAATGTTCTTTTCCATGTTCCCGCTGACATCTCCTGTTGCCATGCTTATACGTATGGGCGTTTCTGATGTACCGCTCTACCAGATAGCAGTAAGCTTAATTATTTTAATAGTGTCTGTCTATTTCGTAATAATAATCTCTGCCAGGTTGTTCAGGGTAGGACTGCTGATGTATGGAAAACGGCCTGCTATAGGCGAAATAGTCCGGTACATGAAAACAGGTTAGAGGTAATAATCGAGGTAAAAAATGGAAGATGTACTATCCACACAAGACGTCGATAAAACCTATCACCTTGGTAAACTTGCAGTCCCGGTACTTAAAGATATAAACATCTCTATTAAGCGCGGCGAGTTCGTTGCCATAATGGGTCCATCCGGCAGCGGCAAGACCACACTAATGAACCTGATCGGTCTGCTTGACAGGCCCACCCATGGCAAGTTCTTCATTGACGGCGTGGATACCTCAGCCCTTTCTGACATGGAACTTGCCAGGATACGAGGCAAAAAGATCGGTTTTGTGTTCCAGACCTTCAACCTCATAGCCAGGTTCGATGCCCTGAAAAACGTGGAACTGCCTATGATATACCAGGATATACCAAAGGCAAAGCGAAAGGCCAGGGCCATAGAACTCCTGGAACAACTAAAACTGGAGGACCGCATGAAACACAAGCCTCCCGAACTCTCAGGAGGACAGCGGCAGAGGATCGCCATAGCCAGGGCAATGGTCAACAGGCCCGACATCATCCTGGCAGATGAACCCACAGGCAATCTTGATTCCAGGACAGGTGAAGAGATCATGGATATTTTTAAAAAACTTAATTTAAATGGTATAACAATTGTAATGGTCACTCATGAACAGGATATTGCAGATACATGCCACCGGATAATAAGGATAAGGGACGGTACGATAGTATGAAAATAACAAGGATAATCGGATGTTTATTAATATTGATAATGGTACAGGTCTCAGTTGCCGATACTGACATCACTGTCCGGCCATCTGTAATGGTGGATTACTCAGTGGACCCGGCATATCTTATGCCAGGGGATGAGGGTACAGTGACGGTCACACTGAATAATGCAGCAAAGGATTATTCCTATTCTGTATTTGTGGATAACAGGACCAAAGAAGTCTTCGACCTTTCAGCCCAGGTACTAGACGCTTCGTTATCAGGAGATAGTCATATCCAGGTTACAAGCAATTCCTATTATGATGTGGGACTGCTCGGACCGGGTGACACTATAGAATTTGCATATTCGATCAAGGTAAGCGAGGATGCCCCCGATAGTATCCGTTTTTTAGATTTTGTTTTCATTGGAGGAGGGGATATGTATGATGTTAAATGGAAGATTCCTGTAACCATCGATACTTCAGGGATAAAATTAATAAATTCTGAGGTCGGCAGGAACTCGGATTTTATTGTCCTGGATATTGCAAATGTAAGACCAAACACAGTAAAAGCAGTGACCATTGTTCCTGTAACAGATAATGTAGAGTTCCGGCCTGCCCAGTATTTCATAGGCACAATGGATTCTGATGAGATGTTCACTATCCAGTTCGATATCGAGCCTGAAGACGGTGTTGAACAGATGGGGGTCAAGGCAGTATTCAAGAACGGCAACAATTGGCACGAATCTGATATCCAGACCATTAATGTGAACAACTCAAAGCCCCTGATCATTGTGGATAAGGATTCAAATCCCTGGCTGGTGTTCGGAATAGTGGGCAGCATGATTGCGGTAATAATAATTTTCTTTGTCGTGATGCGAAAGCGAAGAAGTTCCAGAGAAGAAATATGAAATTCTACGATGCCCTGGAATTTGTATTCCTGAGCTTTAGTGGTGAGAAGTTCAAGACCGTAATGTCAAGTCTTGGCATTATCATAGGAGTGGCAGCTATCGTGGTCATGCTCTCTGTGGGCGAAGGATTGGTAACCGGGGTTTCCTCTGCTTTTGGTGATATGGACCTGAACATGGTGCAGGTCATACCTGGAGGTTTCGAGCCTGCCGGCACTGGCAGACCCATGAAGAATGCAGTACTGGATGACAGGGATGTTTCCTTGCTGGAAGGTGTAATAGGTGTTGAGAGTGTCTCTCCGCGCCGTTCTACCGGGGCCCTTATGGAGTTTCGTAGTGATGAACGAAGTGTGGGTGTCGTTGCCATAACACCATCAAAAGAATCAAAGATATCCGATACTATCGAGGCTGGAAGGTTCCTAAGTGATTCGGACCGCAGCAGTATGGTGCTGGGATATGATATTGCCAATAAGATGTTTGATATGAAGATCAACCCCGGGTCACATATTATACTTACGAACAGCCTGACCAATACCAGTATTGATTATAAGGTGGTGGGTATCCTTGAGGATGTGGAACAGATGTCCTTGCTTGGAGGCAGTAGCAATTCCCAGATATATATTACCCACCCGAGCATGAAGAATCTACTCGACATTCAAGAGTATTCATTTTCATCGATCAATGTCTGGGTAAAAGACCAGGATATGATTGCTGAAACTATTGAACGGATGGACAAAAGTCTCCAGAGGACCCACAGGAATGAAAAATATACTATCTTTGACCAGAGCGGGTTTCTGGAAAGTCTAACAGAATTGCTCACCCAAATAAAATACGGACTGGGCGGCATAGGTGCTGTGGCCCTTGCAGTGGGTGGCATAGGTATTATAAATGTGATGATGCTTACTGTTACTGAACGGATCAAGGAGATAGGTGTCATGAAAGCAGTGGGTGCTAATAAAGGTGATATCAGGACATTGTTCCTGATCGAATCCGGCATACTGGGTCTGGTCAGCGGCCTTATCGGGGTTTCCCTAGGAGGGGGCCTGGCATACCTGATATCTGTACTGGGCAACTTCCCCAGCACTGTGACCCTGACATCGATATTGATAGGTCTGGCCTTCGGGGTGATCACATCCGTGGTAGCAGGTGTGTACCCTGCATCAAGGGCGGCACGGCTGGACCCTGTGGAAGCACTGAGGGCTGAATGATGAATATGATCATAAATAGCGTATTATGGGAGTGAAAAGAATGAACCTGATAGGTAGGATTACCGGGATAATAACAAATCCCAGGGAAACAGTTCAAGACATATCTGAAAATTCACATATTGAAGATGCAGTACTAATCATAGGAATATTTGCAATATTATCTGCAATTTTTGGATATATGAGTCAGAACATAATTATTTATGAATTTATTGGTATGGACCAGGGTGATCCGGGAGCTTCTAGTTATTCGGCAGCTTCCGGTTCTTCGGTGTTCACTATTATTATTGGATTTATTAGTGTAATTATAGGATGGATAATTGTATCGGGGATAGTGCATCTTTTTTCAATTGCATTAGGCGGGGAAGGTTCGTTCAAAAAGGTGCTTATGATCAATAGTTATGCAAATATTCCTTTGTTGTTAGGTACAGTTGTCAATTTGATACTGATTTCATTAATGAGTCCGAAAAACCTTGTCTTTGACTTTTCAACAGTAAGTTCACCTTTCAGTATAATGTTCGACATGGTGGAAATAAGCACGAGAGCACTTATGTCTGATCCATATTATCAGGTTATTTATGTCATCACTATCGTGGCGAATTTGTGGACCATCGGTCTGGTAATTCTGGGTATTAAATTCATACATGATTTAAGTATAAACAGAGCTCTGATTGCAGTATCAATACTAATATTGCTCTTCATTGTGGGGAATGGACCTACATTGTATTTTATGTTTAGCTAGAAAATAAATCCTGATGCCCAAAACAATGCATGTTTATTGGTATATTGTAGACAATGAATTTAGGAGGGAAAAGAATGAACCTGATGGAAAGAATTACCGGGATGATCACACGTCCCAAAGAAACGATAGACGATATATCTGAAAATCCTTACATAGAAGAAGCGGTCCTTATTGTTGGAATAACTGCGGTATTTTATGCAATTTCTGCATACCTGATGCAAAGCAAGATTATCTATGATTATGGTGATATGGATGTCGGTGGTATGGAAACATTGAAATTGATAACCACGGTGACGCCTATTATTTTTGCATTGATAGGCGTATTTGTTATGTGGGTTATTGCTGCAGGTATCGTCCATTTGATATCGGTGGCACTGGGTGGGGAAGGTAAGTTCATCCAGATGCTGGTGGTGTATGGCTATGCTTATATTCCTTATATAATCAGTACGGTTGTAGGAATTATATTAATGAACTTTGTTGACCCGATCACTATTACTATTTCATCTACCGGGGCTTCTAACAATTATATGGCTGATTTTATGTCCGACCCATTATACCAGGCTTCCCTGGTTTCTGGTACTTTATTGAAATTGTGGAGCATCGGCCTGGTATTTTTAGGGGTCAGGCACATCCATGATCTAAGTGGCAACAAGGCTTTGATCGCTGTGGCTTTACCATTGTTGTCCTTGTTATTCGGGATTGTAATGACATTGTTATCAAGTTCGTTAATGGGATAAATCGAGCAAGTGTTTGGCGCCGTAAAGAGCGAGTCTTGTATAACGCATGTTTAATGGAATACAATAAAGGGATCATTATTTTAAAAAGGAAAACTGCAAACCAATTATCACAAAAAGATTTTTATTTTCAAAGATAGGGATGTCATCACCACGATGAAAATTATTATGAAGGTTGATATATATTTCCATCGGAAATACAGGGCATGTCTCAATTTTTGATGTAAGTCCAGGATAAACCGTTTCTCAAACAATTATACCTGCAATCCAGTGACCATAAGGCCAAAAACAATAACTACTAAACTATTACCACCAAATAAGGATTTCATTTTCAAAGATGGAAATATCATCATTATGATGGAAATAATTATAAAACACAATATATATCTCCATCGGAAATAGAGGGGCAGCCGCAATTATTAATGTAAGTTCATGACAAATCATGTCTCAAATAATTATACCTGCAATCCAGTGACCATAAGTCCACAAACGATAACGATTAAGCCATTATCACAACATGATTTTATTTCCAATGATGAAAATTTCACCATTGCGATGAAAATTAGTATAAAGTTGAATATATATTTCCAATGGAAATAAAGGGCCTGTCTCAATTATTAATGTAAGTTCATGATGAAACCTGTAACTAAATAATTATACTTGTAACGAAGAGATCACAAGTCAAAAAAACGATAACTATTAAGCTATTATCATCAAACAAGGATTCCATTTTCAAAGATAAAAAATGTCATGATGATGCAAATTAATATATTAATATACATTTCTACTTGAAATCATGGACAAGTCTGAATATTTAATGACAGTTCATGGTACAATCCCATTATCCAGTGTTTTCCACTTTTTTCGATACATGCCCACCTGACTCCACCGACCCCACAAACCCCTGCACAATCTGACGCAGTTCATCCGGATCAGTATAACTCTGCACCACTACCCCCTTATTCCCCAGCACCATTGCAGATACATTTGAGTCCCGTTCATACACACACAAAACAGGCTTTTCCAGGCCCACAGCATAGCATATCTCGTATCCGACACCGATAGAATGTACGCTCACCTCTGCCACCAGGCAGTCGCACTGCTGTATGCCCCCCACATCCCTCATAAATATCTCTTGCTCGCTCATCTCCCTCTCATCATCAAACACCGTCTCCCTGGCCACATGTTCACTCAGCACCTCCACACCAGCCGATAGCATCACATCTGCCATTAACCTGTAGGTTTCTACCAATCTGCGCCCACCCCGTATTGAACCTGACAGGAATACCCGGTTCATTACTGCACACCCCTGAAATAATGGCCAGTGGTCAGGTTACCCGGGAACATCATCTTCAGCCTGGACAGATAGACACTTTCATCATACTGTGCCGGATTTTTCAAGTACGTGTCAATAGCCTGGGAGTATAACATTGTGACCTCTCCCACCTGTTTTGCATCATAGAACATTCCTTCTATCCTCAAAGATCTCACTCCAGCTTTTATAATACCAGGTATACTGTCTATCAGACCCAGTTCCTTTGAATTGTATATATGTGTCCTGCACTGGTTGTCATGTCTCACAGGGAATACAAATCCTTTTTTATCCCTGATACTACACCCAGTAACCCCACCCGCAGTACTCCCAGGCTGGCATGGTCTGGTGACCTGTTCAGTTGTCATGCTCCCCTTAACTTCACCATTAACTTCAATTTGACTATCGCACCCCTTTCCGATTGGAATATTGCACCTCTTGATTCCGCCGATCAGGCAGTGTTCGGATACCATCAACTGCACACTTCCCTGGACCAGGCATTCAATATCATAACCAACAGAGATTCTGGCAATCTCATCCAGGGTCAGTTCAGGAGATACGGTAATGCTGCACGCTCCCAGCCCGGTTAAAAAGTCCAGTCCCTGTGTATTGAATACATTAGCAGGGTAATCTACCGCCAGCGGTAGGTCATACATCTCCTTTAACCAGGATATCTGGTCAGGCCCGGCTGCCAGTATGCCGTCAACACCATGGAGTTTGTCCAATGTTCGTGTGATTAGAGTCATTTCTTTATTCTTCACAATATCAGGCAAGCGGATGAATACAGCTATACCTGCCCGGTGCGCCTCTTCAATGGCAGTATTGGTCGCAGGCTCGTTTCCTGTAATGCCCTCAATATCAACGTACACCCTGGCAGCCCCGCCTAAAACTGCAGCATAAACCCCGTCCGGGCCTGCCACCCGGACTGATAATACCGGCCTGTGGTCCTTAACATCAGGTGGATGAGGTGTTATAAGCCCAATCGAACCACATACCCGGCGGTACCCTGCAAGTCGCAGCCGGCTGATTTCTTCGATCGCCTCGCGCCTTGCCGAATTGATCATGGATAGTGGAATGAAAATATCATCATCCATCCGTATATTGATTGCTTCTGCCTGGAAATTTGTATCTCCCAGTTTACTGACCTGTTTCTCAAGTGCCAGCTCACCCAGCGGCTGCTGCCTTGCAGAAGAGATCAGATTCTCTGACATTGATATCCCAGTGTTCCCATGATAGTCACTCATCCGGACCAATAGTGGATGACCTTTTATTGCTTCAACCTGAACAGTGACAGGAACCTTTCGTTGAACTGATCGGTATGTCTTTCTTGCTGAGGCGACCAGTGTCGAATCAAATGTCTTGAACACGGGTGTGCCTGAGGCAATGGCAGAACCGTAGGGAAAAGTAACAACTTCCCCAGCCTTTGCACTCTGAACCTTATGCCATCCCATCCACAGCAAGCGTATTGAAGTGCCTTTGTCACCAGCCATTATGCCATCACCCACATTGATGGTGGCATCCAGTTTCACGCTGATTGTCCTCCGTCCCGGATTGCTACCGGTAACGTGCCCCAGCAGGATACCCCTGTTACCTGGAGTATCCATACTCATAAGCTTTCTTCCTGGGTCGCCGTTGAGATAGCCTTCAGTAAAATCCCTGTTGAATATGACCTCAAGTCGCCTCATCTCATCCGGCGTGGCCCCGGCCGTTGGATCAGTGGAAAACCGGTCCAGGATGTCACGATAGGTCCTGGTAACCACTGCCACATATTCGGGACGCTTCATGCGACCTTCGATCTTGATGGAATCCACTCCGGCATTTATAAGGTCCGGGAGGCGGGATGATAGGTTCAGGTCCCTCGGGCTTAGCAGGTATTTACTACTCATTGTACTCCTTATCCTGTTCCCTTCAAGTGAATATTCCTTCCTGCATGGCTGGGCGCAGTATCCCCTGTTTCCACTCCTCCCACCAATAAAACTGCTCATAAGGCACCTGCCTGAATAGCATATACACATTGCACCATGTACGAACACCTCAAGCTGGATATCGGTGGCCGAGCGTATGGTGTTTATCTCTTCAATATCCAGTTCCCTGGCAAGTACTGCCCGTTTTACACCCATTGATCCCAGCAGTTTTGTGCCTGCACTATTGTGGATACTCATCTGGGTACTTACATGAATCGGCAGCTTTGGCAGGTGTTCATTTAATATATTCAGGATTCCCGGATCCTGGATTATTACTGCATCAGCCCCGTGGTTGCACAGTTGTTCCAGATATTGGACGACATCTTCAATTTCCTGCTCTTTCACCAGTGTGTTCACTGTGATATATGCCAAAACATCCCGCTTGTGTGCAAAATCGATAGCTTCCAATAGCTTGTCCCGGTTAAAATTATCAGCATGTCCCCTGGCACTGAATTCATTTGAACCAAGGTAAACAGCATCGGCTCCATTCTCTACTGCCGCTTTTAAGGACTCAGGACTACCTGCAGGGGATAACAGTTCAGGAATAGTGTGCTTCATTGGAATTCAATAAACAATAGATTCGGATAAATACCTACTCTATGGCTACTCCGGGACTTGGTGGAATGATAACTTATGCCCCCTCTCTCCACACCGTTAATAATATTACCTATTGCCGCAGATTTAATCAAGGAAGAAACAAATATGCCCATTGATCCAATATGTAAGCGGGAAGTACCTTTGGATACTCCATATACCTCTGGTCACGAAGGAAGAACCTACTATTTCCATGACCCTGAATGCAAGAAAAAATTCGATGACATGAGAAAGAACATCGTCAGGGTCAAACGCAGTCTGAAGGATAAACACAAGATATCTTTCGGCCGGCTGCGCAAGGATATAATTAAACCCGGAATCTGTGCTGCCTGCGGTGCCTGTGCAGCAAGCTGCCCGTCAATTATCATGGAGGGCGAGAAACCCAAGCTGATCGGTCCCTGTACGGCATGCGGTATCTGCTATAACCAGTGCCCCCGTACCATTACTACTGAGGAGGGACTAGTTGGCAGTATGAGGCATCCTTATGCGGCCCGGTCAGCCTTGAAAGGGGTCAGGGGACAGGATGGGGGAGTAGTCACATCACTGCTGGCTTATCTACTGGAGGAGGGATTGATCGATTGTGCAATAGTCACAGTAAAATCCGAAGATGACCCCTGGAGACCTGTACCTGTTATTGCCACCACCCACGACGAATTAATGGAGTCTGCAGGCAGTATCTACGCCCACAGCATGACCATACAGGCCCTGATGAATGCTGTACAGCAGGGTATGCGAAGTATCGCTTTTGTAGGACCACCATGCAATATTGATGCGGTCTATAAGATAGACAAGAGCCCTTACGGTTTGCTGCATATGTTCATGCGTGCCAATATCCTTCCCCTGGGACTATTCTGCATGGATACGTTCTCACACGAGGGTATTGAAGAGTTTGTGGCATCCAGGCACTTGGAACTGAAAGACATTGAAAGTATGAAGATATGGCGTGGGAAGATCGAACTGGGGAAAGGGGGTGAGACCTTTGTTTACGATCTTAGTGAACTGGACCCATACAGGAGTTCTTCATGTAAATACTGCACAGACCTCACCGGCAGGCATGCAGCGATCAGTTTTGGTGGTGTAGGTACTCCTGATGGATGGACCACGGTATTTACAAGGTCAGGACGCGGGTATGAGATATTCAATGAGGCAGTGGAGATGGGTTATATCGAATCCAGGGACCTGGAAGAAAAGGAGATGGTAAGGGTGTTGAACCTTGCCAGAATGAAGAAGGTACAGAAATACGGTCTTATACGCAGGGAAAAATGAACAACTAACCCATTATTCCAAGGAAATCCTTAAGGGCTGCTAACCTGTGGGGTACCCTTTCATCAATTACCTCAAAAAAGGTATACATATCCTCATCCAGTCCCCTGATATCCTCCTGTGCCTTGAGTGCCAGGTCTACCAGGTATTCCAGTTCGTCGTCTGTGAGCCGCAGCAATCGCTCCTTGAAATCCTCCTCTGATCGGGCCAACCTGTGGGATACCGGGCGCAAAAGAAATAGGTACTGGTGTCCCTGCGGGGAAGTGATGTTACCCTGCAGTTCAGGGGCCAGCTTGTTGAATATATCGATATCTTCTTGTGTGAATTCCCTTGCCATACAGTGGTCTGGGTTTTTATTGCAAATATCAGTTTCCCTCCATAATGTGTAAGGGGAACATTTTTCTGTAAAGTTTTTAGACAGCCTGTTTACAAGAAAATATATAGACGATGCACTGTATCTACAATTGTCTTAGCAGGAGATATTAACATATATGGCAGAATCAGATGCTCATAAACGATATGAATTCAAACGTCAGCTTGAAGAACTGCGGTCAAAGAAAGGCAGGGGTACAGAACTTATTTCCCTGTACATCCCGCAGGATAAGCAAATATCTGACGTAGTAGCCCAGCTCAGGGATGAACACGGCCAGGCAGCCAACATCAAGTCAAAAATCACCAAGACCAATGTCCAGAGTGCACTTGAGAGCCTGATGTCAAGGTTAAGGTACTTCCCCCGCTCTCCCGTGAGGGGTGTGATCCTGTTCACCGGAGCTGTAGATATAGGGGGCAACAAGACCGACCTGCAGAGTTTTAGTGTGGAGCCGCCCGAACCCCTTATCTCATACAAATATCATTGCGATTCGGCTTTCTACCTTGAACCTCTTGAAGATATGCTGACAGATAAAATGACCTATGGCCTGCTGGTGCTGGACCGACGTGAGGCTACTGTCGGGCTGCTTAAGGGCAAGCATATAGAGACCAGGGACCACATGACCTCATCAGTTCCGGGTAAACAGCGAAAGGGCGGTCAAAGTGCCCACAGGTTCCAGCAGTTACGCCTTATCGCTATCCATGATTTCTACAAACGGATAGGTGATGCTGCCAGCAAAGTATTCATGACAGTTGACCATAAGAACCTGGAGGCTGTGCTGATAGGTGGTCCTTCGCCTACCAAGGAGGAGTTCAACGACGGTGAATTCCTGCACCATGAACTGGAAAAGAAAATACTGGGCCTGTTTGATGTTTCTTATACTGACGAGAGCGGTTTGTTTGAACTGGTGGACAATGCTGCTGATGCCCTGATAAACCTGGATGTTATCAAGGAAAAGAAGTACATGGAACGCTTCCTTAAGGAACTTGTAGGGGATAAAGGACTGGCAGCATATGGCGAGGAAGAGGTCAGGCAAAACCTCCGGATGGGGTCTGTGGAAGTGCTGCTGATGTCTGAGGACCTGCGAAGGGAGCGGATTAATACCCAGTGCACCCAGTGTGGTGATGTGGATGCTGTGACCATGACCCGAAGAGCTGGTGAAGATTTGCCTGAACTGGCTCGATGCAAGAAATGCGGTGCAGCGGCCAAGGCCACTGGTTCTGTGGATGTGGTAGATGAACTCTCTACGCTTGCGGACCAGATGAGTACGCAGATAGTGTTTATTTCCACTGATTTTGAAGAGGGTGCCCAGTTAATGAATGCCTTCGGGGGAATGGCAGCTATTTTGAGGTACAAGACAAGTGTTTAAGTACCAGTTATTTCATTCACAGAGTGAAATTAGATAGAAAGTATAGCAAATAGAGATATTGTTGTTACAAAGGTTATGAAAAACAAAATGAGATTCTGAAGACACTTGACTTATGCGCTTAAAAAAGCAAAGGTTAGGATATACATCCAATAAATTCAAAATAGGGCTGATGCAGCCCTATTTAGTTCTTTTTGTGCAATAGTCTCATTGCAATCAACAAGACCGACAAGCCAACAAATAGACTGAAACCAGGAATCCCTGTCTTCTCAGTTGGTGTTGGGGCTGAGGTTTTATCTGCTGTTATTGTAGGTTCTGCAATAATAACTTCATCTCCGGTTTCTTCCATAGTCTTCTTACCTGTTACAGCAAATGGCGAGAATCCTGGCGTTTCAGCTTCAAATAGCAAGCTATTGGCATCCTCAGCAATCTTTCTGGTCACTAGCTTGTTCCAGTTATTATCGCTGTAATGATAGAGTGCGATTGTGGTCTCATCAATATCGTTGTCAGTGACCCATGACTTCTCGATAATGAAACTGACAGTAGTACCGAACACATTCTTCTCTGTTGCCCAGCCGTAGTTCCCGACCCATATGTTTAGGTTTTTAAATACTTCATCCGGTGGTGGGGCACTCACCAAAGAAGAGGTATGGTTAAGTATCTCAACTTTAGCAGCTACTGTTCCAGCGCTATTCAGGGCTGTGAAATTGATATACTTGACTATGTTGCCTTCCAGATCGAAAATAAATGAGACGCTGGAGTTCTTGAATACGCTCTGCCTGTCGGTTTCTGATAGGATAATGTTATAGAAATCTTCTCCAGAGGAACCGCCTCCTCCGCCACTGCTACCGCCTCCGCTACCATCGCCGTTGCCATCTTCAGTGGGTTCAGATATTGGAAGTGCTACCAGAGCGAACATACTGAGATGATTTACTTTTGCCCATACATAACCAGGATTCGCTCCTGATATTTTCAATTGACCGTTGTCAATAACCCAATCAGGATTGTCTTTTAATAACTTTGTCCAATTTTGACTGGTATCATTATACCAGTATATGTACAAGTTATTCTCATCCAGTTCTCCGGTCTCTATGATGCCATCGCCATCAAGGTCCAGGTCGCTTGTTGTATAATATAGGTTTAGTGTAACACTTAGAACTTCTGACTTATTAGTGACATTAAGCCCGGTCACGTTTATTTCAACGATTTTTCCTAATGCCATCTCACCATATACAGCAAAAACTGAATTACTGAGATTATTTATCTGGGTCTCATTTGTTATAGCGGTTACTGTGAAAGTTACATTAGATGTATTAACATTTGAAACAAATTCTATTGTTGTATTTATTTCATTTTGAGCGTCAATTGTTACTGGTACACCTTTTGTGACATCCGTCTGGTTAATCAGTGAATTGTTCCTGACAAATACTGTTATATTTGTACTATTTGACTTTTCTGCCTTGTCAACTGCAACAAGTTCTAATGTGTTAAACTGATCAGGTGCAAATTCTACACGTTTACTAAACTCACCATCTGTGATGTTTAGATTATAGGAGTTTACAGTTTCACCTTTTTCATTTTTTACTTTCAATTGGGCAGAATTTAGGTTATTATCTCTGACTTCTACTCGGACCATATTCTCAAAGAATTTTAAGTTTGAACCATTTCCAGGCTCTGCAATGTTTACTTCAGGTTGTGTGTTGTCGATTGTGACATTAATTAAGGTTATATTTGAATTGAATGTGTTATCTGCAACAGTCAACCTGATCATGTAGTCATCGTCTTCCAGATTAGTTGTATTCCATATAGCAAGTGTTCCATCAGATACAGGCTGGGTTGAGTTTTTTATCTCTATCCAGGCACTTGATGTGTTCTTCCTTTCTAATGTATAATTCTTGAAATTCGTATCATTCGCCGTTCCGATAATATTGATTGTCCCACTGATATATGCTCCATCTTCTGGTTGTGTTATAATTGCCAGTACTTCTATAATCTCCCGGAATGGGTAGAAACGAACGGCACTGCCGTCGTCGGCGACCTTGAACTTGATATCACCCATTATGTTTATGGTATCACCATGGGAAAGATTGAAACTATCCTTGTTTTTCAATATAATTGAAGATGAAGAAAATGATGTTACTTCCATGATACCGTGGGTATCCCCTTTTTTTACTGTGGTAAAATTATCAGATATCTGGAATATACCGTATATGAGTGAGGAATTCGTTTCATTGCTACCGGATACTTTGTCAATATGAGCTACTATAATAGGTATATCAGTCCCATTCACATCTACCTCATAGATGTAGGTGTCTCCTTCACCGGCGATATCAGTGGTAATTTCTTCCCCGTCCTTCAGTAGGGCAAGCATTAACGCACCACCGTCGCGGCTGATCTCATCGATCCTGAGACTATATCCTTCCTCTAACGTAAGGGAGTTACCGACATATATGGTGTGGTTTTTATCCTCGTCGATAAGTATTTTGGATAGCTTGCCTTCCTTGATGAGGCTCCTATCGCTGGAGACAAATGAATTGGACTCGTAGCCTGCAAAATATGTATACCCCATAAACCCGATGGACTGGAATGTATTCCATCCGTCACCGTTATGTTCGAAGTTCTTTGAGATGGGGCTTGTCATATATGACAGGTTATTTTCCCCTATTGATCGGTCACCAGAGCTATCTCTTTTGATGTGTAATATCTCATCACCTTCTCCGGTGTCGATATCATAGAGCAGCCCCTCAAAGTTGAAGGGTGTCCACTCAAATTCGATTTCTTCTGTTACCATACCCCTTAGTTCATAAGTGCCGGGTTTTGACATATCAACATAGGGTGCAAAACGTAGTGTATTTGAATCAGCTACTATGATATTGATCTTGCCCATGAGGTTGAAATCATCTCCTTTGCCCAGACTTACGGTATTGTCATTTTCCATTTCAATGCCGGTTGAGTCTGCGCTCTTGATCTCCATCAAGCCGAACTCATCCCCAGTACTGACATCGATATATTTATCAGAAATCTGGAAGATACCCTCGATCACAACGGTGCTGGTCTCTGTTCCTACATATACACTATCGAAGTAGATAGCAATGATAGGCATATCCCTGACACCTCCCATGTCTTTTTCATAGACAAAGGTGTCATCTTCTTCGACTATATCTTCAACCACCTTTTCGTCGTTCTTGAACAATGCCACCATCACAGCATCGCCGCCTGAACTGAATTCAGCGCCTGAACTGAATTCAGCGATCCTGAAATTATACCCTTCTTCCAGTTCCAGGGATGTACCCGAACTTAGATTGTATTTCTTATCCGTATCCATCAGGACCTTGCTGAGTTGTCTCTCGTCCAGCAGGCTGTCGCTGGATGAAGCGAAATTGGTATCGTCGGTGTAGCCTGCAAAGTAGCGGTCTGCCATGAAGCCGATGACTTCGTAGGTCTTCCAGATGTCCTGCTCGAAATCTATAGATATGGGGGATGTCTCGTATATGATGTCGCCCCTGCCAAGCGACCTGTCAATGTCTTCAATGGTAAGGGTCTCTCCTCCTATGTCATTGTCAAGGTCATAGTAGAAGCCGCTGAAACTTTTGGGAGTCCAGGTGTAGGTATCAGACATGTCAGCGTCTTCATCCCAGATGCGGTTGCCTGAGTAGTAAGTAGGTGGAGTGGTATCAACTGGTTGAGCCCATGGCTCTATTAGTGGATATATATCCCATACTCCTGCACTAATATTGTAAGGAGTGTCACCGATACCGTCATAGTCTGCATCTGAACCTGTATAATCACTCCAGTAATTGCCCATGTAATTAATAAAAGTAGAATCGTTATATTGATAGTATATAGGGTCACTTGAATTCCATAAATTAGTTGATACATAAGAATAACCATTATCGCTATTATTTATGAAATTGTTAATATAGATATGATTGTAATTAGAATTTTGAAGCTTGATACCCTCGGAGTTGTTTATGACATTGTTATCTGTAATTGAGTTATAATTACTGTAATCTTCTAGGTGTATACCATAATTGTTGTCTGTAATATTATTATTTATAAGCGTATTATTAATTGAAAAAACCAATGATATGCCCCGCCCAACGTCCTGAAGGTTATTATTACAAATGATATTTGATGATGAAGTACCTATATGGATCCCTTCATCATTGTTAAACCTGAAATGTTGTAATTCTAATAATTCAGTATTCTTGTACAATATTAATGTTCCATTTTCTTCTGAATATTGATAAATATCTACTAATTTAATAAGTTCAGAGTACTTACCAAAAAAAACAGTTTCAAGCGTTGTGGAGATGATCTCCTCGCTGTCCAGATAGTATGAATAATCCTCCCCTTGTTGAAGAATTATTTCATCTACCATTGTATTATTTTTATATAATCGCATCCAGACTTTCGTTCCATCTACATCTATATCAACTGGAATTATAGTATAGTTTCCATAAAGTATTGAGTTCTCATTAAGATTTTCAATCAGTTCGGTATTATCAGAATATATGCTCCAGTTGGCGTTCACAAGTAACTGTGTCCCGTTCTCCTCACAGTACTGGGTGATATTAGTAAGAATTAATAGGTCAAGATATCTCCCGCTAAAAATGGTATCTATATATGCATTGAAAATCTTGATACTGTTGTTATAAAATTGGTATACCTCATTTTGAGCAATTATTTGGTCATCAACCAGTATGCCGTTCTTTTCCATCCTCACCCATACAAGCGGATTGGAATAAGTGCTTGAATCAATATCCATAAAGGTAATTGAGTAGTTCTCATCTAACTCCCTGGTATCTCTTTCCAGATACTCGAATATGTACATATGGGACTCATTTTGAATTAGTCTGTCATTTTCATCTGTTTCATTATATTGAGATATATTTAAAATAGTAGCAAGGTCTGCATCTCGTCCGTCGAATATTATTCCCACAGTCAAATCTAATATTTTCGAGCCGTTATAAAAGGTAATATTATCTCCAGAACATACAAATTGATCTTCAATAGTGGCCCCATCTTTCATTAACCTGAGCCAAAGCTGGGGAATATAATTATTTGTTTTAATGTCCATTGTGGCCTCTATAAACTGCTGTGAACCAGGTGTTATAGGAGGTGGTGCCATGCGGTATTTATCTTCGATATCGATATCCATGGCAGTTAATATGTAATTCTGTTCAAGAATCCATTCTGTCTCCCTTGCATTTCCAACGAAGTAAAGATAAACAGCATCACTCAATAATATATCAGCGGGATTGTTCTCTGAATATTGATGCACATGAGACAGCTTGACAAGATAGATTCCACCTTCGCCACTAAAAACAGCCTCAATATCTGCTTTTAATAATAAATTTCCATTTTTGTAATATGTATAATTCTCACTAACATTTATTATATCGTAATCTATAACAGAATTATTTTTTAAAAGAAACAGCATTGTCTTGCGCTGATCGCCAACCGTCTGAATATCAATCACATTTAAAGAATAATTCTCTTTAAGTTCTCTGCTAATACCCCCACCAGTAGGCATGAATCTACCACTTGGTCCTGGTACGAGTAATGCAGACTCATTATCAACAATTTTCGTACTATTATCAATTTCAGAAAACTGGTTTACATTGCTTATTTCGATGAAATTTTTTGAGTTGCCCAATAATATTTCATCCAATTTAAAACTCAATAATGCTCCATAGTTATATATCTCACCGATTTGTATAACTTCGTTGTCTACTTCATTTCCATTTTTGGATAATGATATCCATGCTTTTTTTCCATCTACATCCACTTCCAGCAATGTTAAACTGTAATTCTCTTTGAGAAATTCCTGGGTGTAGCCTATGATTGCCGGAAAGCCCTCGGTGAATGGAGGTTTCGTTCCATTCTGGACAGTAAATCCTTGAATAGTGCTGTTATTAACAGAAATCAATTTTATTATCCCACCCATCCCACTGCCGTCTATGATTGTGGTTTCTTTATTTTCACCAAGCAGGGTTAAATTATATTCCCGAATTAATAATAAATGCTCATAATAAGTTCCATTTTGTACAAGGATGGTATCTCCGCTATTGGCAACATCAATAGCCTCCTGTATGCTCGTATAATCCTCTTCCCCGTTATCATTAACAGTGATAGTCGTTGCACTTGCGATTCCAGTCTGAATAACCAGAGCCATTACTGCATATAACAGAAGCCTGCTTTTATGAACCATAAATCTCCCACCAGTTTTACTTATTAATTATGATATATTGTAAATATATTATAAATATCCATATAATTTTTCAAACAGTGGATATGGAATACATATTATAAAAAGTTTATGTTTTTAATTTTTTTGAAGTGACAATAAATATTTGGTGTTGTTTATCACATCTTATATATACAATTCTTAGTATTCATTATACCAGCAATTATTACCCACTGCCGGTCTAGTCGGTTGAAATAAACCGTTTTGAAAATAAACAAAGATACAAAATAGGATTATTTACAACAATAACCTTAATCAGATAACATACATAATACCTATAAATCTACCAAGTCGAATAAAATGATTAAAAAAACATACCAGAGGCTCTTTGAGGAAGTGGAATCCCAAGAGGATATTGGCAGGATATCAAAGAAGTACTCCTTAAATCCGGGTGCGGTCGCTAATATACTTCACCAGAAGACTGTAAGGAATGTGAGGAAATACCACAGCCGTATAGTTAATAAAGCTCCCGCCCTGGCCAGGTCATGGAAACGGGGAGACACCATACTAAAACTTGCCAGCAAAAATAATTTCCCGCCAGTGCTCCTGGCATCTATCATGCTTAAAGAAATGGGTTATAAGAGCAAAACGGTGGTAAAAAACCCTGACGTGCTTGAAGATAAACGGTTAAGATACGAACTGATAAAGGCAATTGAAGTGGATTTCTGTTTCTCGCCCCGGGCCCATTCAGTGCAGAGTGGCCAGGGCAGGATGGGTGAGGATCTGATACATGAATGGCTTGAGCACTGTGACCTGGAATTTATCACAGAATCTGATATGAGCAAGGAACCTAACACCAAGACTCCTGATTTCCTGCTTTCTGAGCCTTATAAGGTTGATGGGATCGATGTAATGTGGATTGAAAGCAAGGCTGTGTTCGCTGATGAGAAAGAGCATAACAGGTACCAGTTAAAACAGTTCAGTTTCTATGAGGACCTGTACGGCCCGGGAATGGTGGTTTACTGGTATGGTTTTCTTGATACCCTTGTCCCGAACAATTACTTGATAACGGACTATACATTCTTTGAAGTTATGGGTTATGATGTGGACAAGTTAATTAATCGCACATTAACTTGGTAGTTGGGCTGGTGCAGGAAAGACCATTTCACATGCATTGATGCATCCGATGCTGTTATATTTTCTCCTGATATTCTCCGTATTTCTCTATATATCTTCCCATTATCTGAAAGTCCCGCGGCCGGATATGCCGCCTACAATCTCTTCAAGTTCAAAGTCCGGACTTTCCGGGACACTTGCCCTGAATATATACACATTAAATCCCGATCTCCTGGCATCAGCAATAGCATTTTGCTGCTGCCTGTTCAGGTCGGACTGCAGGGTTTTTACAATGCATAGGGACCTCTGGTCATTGATCTTAAGCAGGAAATCGAACATATCCGGGCAGGTCTGCAGCAGGCTGGCCAGAACGGTCAGTTTATCCCACCTGCTGGACAGGTGGAAGCTCTTTTCTGCCGAATTTTCAACATACCAGTCACGGCTCATATACGGATACCTGGAATACTGTTCGTTTATGACTTCTACCGCACCTATGATCTTGCTTCCTGATAACCTGAGGTCAGTAAATTTCCAGCCCTGTTCAGTAAAATACCTCTGTGCCATTATATGCCCGATCTGTTCAATGTCCTCTGCCAGGAGATTCATGCTATGTTCCAGACCCTTTTACAAGTGATTCGATCAAAGCGATCTCCCGTTTCCCGCCTACATATATAGGTGTGCGGTCCGAGACAGAGGAGGGTTTTACATCCAGCAGGTTACCCCTTCCATTGGATATGGCACCTCCTGCTTCGCTCACCATTTTACCCATGGGCGTTCCCTCAAACAGCAGCCTGAGTTTTCCCGAATCCTTGCCTGCAAATGCGGGGTAGGTAAACAAACCCCCTTTGTGCAGTATTAGGTGTACATCTGCTACAAATGACCCTGAGAACCTCAGTTTGTAACCTTCGGATTCAAGCTGCTCGATGAACTGCTTATGGTAGGGCAGGTAATCCTTGCGTAAAGCTCCGGGAGCGTATATCTTGCCATCAGGGATGGTCAGGTTCTCCTGCATCAATGTGAAGCGGCCGTCCTCACCCATGACGAACTCATGCACTCCGCTGCCCGTGGTATAGGTCAGTGTAGTAAGCGGTCCGTACAGGATGTACAGGGCACCCACCATGGTATTGCCCGGCTCCAGCACATGGCCCGGGTAAAGGCCCACGATCGTGCCAACTGCCAGGTTCACGTCTATGAGGGATGAACCGTCCAGTGGGTCAATGGTCACCCCGAACTGGTTAATCGCACCATCCACCTCAATGATATCGGGCTGTTCTTCTGTGGCGATCCACCTGACAAGTCTTGATTCCCTGAGGGCATCTATCAATACCTCATCAGCCCATTTATCAAGGGCCATCTGTGTTTCACCGTAGACGTTCTTTGTATCGGCTGCCCCTCTTGCGCTTAGAAAGCCTTCTTTGATAACCCCGGCCTGCTCACTGAACAGCATGATCAGCTGCGATAGTTTCTCATCTGTTCCTTTTTCTTTTAAAAAATTATTAAGTTCCATATTTCTATAACCTCCCTGCTCCATTGTCTGTTTTACTTTTAATAAAACTAAGGAAGATATTGGGCATAATTGATTATAGCCATTTCGGTAAATAAACATAATCAGTTGAAAGTGCAAAACCGGTATCATCAGTTGAAAGTGTAAAGCAGGTCTCATCGGTTAAAAGTGTAAAGCAGGTCTCATCGGTTGAAAGTGTAAAGCAGGTATTATCGGTTAAAAGTGTAAAGCATGTAGATAGATCCATGTAATACAACCACACACCGGGTGCAATCTTGTGTATCTGACCAGATCTGCCCCTGATATTTATATTCAGATTAATATATTAACATATATTAGCAATTGTCATATAAGATAACGAGATTTTACACTCGTGTGTGGATTAATAGTGAAGATGGAGCTGATGCGCTCCCTATGCGATTTACAGCAGCAGCTGTGCTTATGGGAATCATAGTGGCATTATCTGCAACTGCACTGGCAGACCTTACGAAGGATGCCCAGGTTAAGCGGTTTTCTGCAGACCTGTCTGCACTTGAGGCCAGGGCATCTGCCATATACCAGCAGGGCGGTGCCAGGGATATTTCAGATCCGGCCGATAATACCGGCACCATGGAAATAATCCGGTTCAAAGTACCGGAAGGGATAGAACTGATTGTATTCGGTGCTATGCCGCCGCAGGATGGGACTATTCCTATGTTGACCAGCCCCGACGAGAGAAATATCATCTATTATACCACGTACCAGGGAGTTACCAAAACCGTGCCGTCAAAGGCAAAGTATGCCGCAGTCCCTGACCTGGACGGGCCGGTAGTACTGGTCCCTGGTTCCTATGAATTTACCATTGAACTGGTAAAAAACGGCAACGGTACATATATTACATTATATTGAGGAGAATGCATGGCAGCGAGACTGAAAAACGAGAGACTGAAGTCTGAGGGATTGAAGTCTGAGGGATTGAAGGGTGGGAGAGTGAAGGACGATAGACTAAAGGACGAGGGATTGAAGGACGATGAAAGGGCATGGGCCGATTTTCTGATCACCAGAGTGGGACTGCTATTATTCTGCACAATACTGTTCATTTCTGCTTTCAATATCCATCCGGTGTTCATTCAGCAGGACGCTGCCGGGATGATGGATGCAAGTCTATCATCCCTTGCTTCATATATTGAGGATGTTGACAGCACAAGTATCCAGGGGGCCCATTATTACATGTTCGATATTGATCAGGATGTCACTATTGATATCTCAAGTAAGTATGTGTCCGCTTATTCTGACACAAAGACCGGCAGGGTCACCAGGGCCAGGGCATTGATGACAACTTTTTATCCCCCGAACAGTCTATGGGACAGCAGGCCTGGACTTCTTGAAGCGATTGCTGGCAGGTGCGGGGGCAGGACCGGCCTGGGTGAGGATGTACTGGAAGAGGGTGATTGGCAGAGTATCATTGAAATGCTGGACCAGACCGGGATCGAATTAGCGCAGGAGCCGTTCGTTGTCGATACCATGCAGCCGCTTCTCGTAGAAAAAGTGATGCTGAACATACGGACCGCCGAAGGTGTGGAGAGAAGGGGGGTCACCATTGTTTACCAGTGATGAGCAAGCCGTGGTTGAACCCAACTCCGACCTGATCGCCATGGCCCTTGCAGTTATCGGTTTTGTAATATTTATCTCGGTTAT
This sequence comes from ANME-2 cluster archaeon, assembly GCA_014237145.1. Taxonomy (NCBI): domain Archaea; kingdom Methanobacteriati; phylum Methanobacteriota; class Methanomicrobia; order Methanosarcinales; species ANME-2 cluster archaeon. The sequence continues at coordinate 20,292 of JAAXOC010000081.1, read as the reverse complement.
GGCACATACGTACCAGGTATACCAGGAGAAGACATTCATTGCACAGCATTATGATGATGCAATATCCCTGGCCGGACTGCTCAGGAATGACCCTGTGCTGACGGCCCCCGACCGTCCTGACCTGATAGATGCATCCAGGGTAGAGTCGATGGGTACGGGAGACATCAGAGAATTGAAGGACAGGTACGGAACACGTTATGATTTTTCATTTAAGGTCGAAGTGCCGCCAACTTACAGCAAGGTCGTGGGAACTTCTGAAGATCTGGGCGTATCGGCATCCATTCCTGTGACTATCAGGTTGAACGAGGCCGAAGAGATGCCAGGCACACTGACGGTAAAGATCTGGGAGAGATAGTATGCAGATGATCAAAGATACAAGGGGTTTTTCCAGTTCCATCGATGTTTTGCTATTCCTGGTGCTGGTATCGGTCAGTGCGGTGCTGCTGGCACCTGCAATGGTTGGCAACACCCAGTTAATGGCACTGCACGATACCAGTGCGGCCGAGCACAATTCACAGGTGCTGCTGTCCCTGCAAAATGGAAGGGTTGATGTTTTTTCCTATACTGTGGGTGGTGCCCAGATGGACTACCTGATGAACGAGACCCTGGGTCTCGATGCTGTGGATTCGGGTATCTATCTGGCTTGCAAGAAACTGGTTGCGGGACGGGAAATAAATCATAAGACATTTGCAGATCTGGCAAGCGAGTCAGTGGCGTCCCAGTTTACTATATACCACAATGACAGTTCTATGAGGCTGAACCTGCTGACCGACGAGTACAGGGCAAACCTGGATGAACAGATACAGGATTACCTTGACATGCAAATAGGTGACAGATATAATTACAATGTCTCTGTCGTATGGCGGCCGTTTCGGGATGTGCCTATCGGGGGTGAGACGCATATAGGGCGGCCGGTGCCAGATACTGCTTATGTGGAGAGTAGCTGGATCACTATGCCGTATCATACTGAATATACCAGGTATTATGTGGAGAATTTGATCAATGGGGAACTGGAGGTTATTGGTCTTGACCTTGCGAATGCCACTGTGGTGCCAAGGGAAGAGACTGAAAAGCTGATCGTCGGGCATATCAATGATGCAATAAACAGGACCGTGGATGATGCAGTAGGGACGATCGTTAAGATAACTATTGAACAGACCATAGAGAGGGCGCAGACTGCCATAAACCAGCAGGTCGATAATGTGGTACCTGGCAATAATTCGGGTATTAGTGACATTATCATAGATGAGGTACTGGCTGAGTTGAGGAATGACCCGGCATTTATTGAAAATGCCAGCCTGGAGCTAAGCGAACAGATCACGGAGTACATGCAGGAAGTGGCCAGGGAGGAGGTGCATGCTGTTATTGCCGGGGATGTGGATGCACTGGCGTCTGATGTTACCGACCAGATTGTGAGCAATGCTGCTACGGTTGAGGAGGCAAAGGGTGAAGTGCTGGATTATGTGTTTTCGAGGATCGACATCAGCAGGGCACGGATAACGCTGGCGCTGTGGGATAGGAACAGATGATTGTTGACACAGTAGACTATAATTGATGGTAAAAGTCATTTTCACAAAGCATGCTGAAGAGATGTTACTTGAAAGAAATTTTTCCAGATATATAATAAAATCAGTAATTGACAATCCTGACTGGAAGGAAGATAAAAAGGATGAATTGCGTTAACAGTTAATAAGATCGGAACTTTTAGTCCTGTACAGGTGCATAAAATCGCCCCAAAGCGATTACATAACACAGCATAAAAGGTTCGTACCTTATGGAACTCACCCAAACCTTTGGTTCATAAAAACTTGTTTTATGCTGAAAACTTTAAGTAAAATCTGAGCAAATAGTTAATGTTGTGGTTGAGAAATGATTGATGAAGAAAACCTAAACCAAACAATTTATGAATACGCGGATAAAAAATATGGCAAACAGTCGAAGATATTGTTCCAGAAGTACATTGATGAGTTTCCTGAAAAAGATGTGGAAATGCCCAATGAAACATGGCATAACAATTTTCTTGCATGGCTTTTGTTTGAAAAAGTGCTTCCGGAAACAGGCATGACCATTGCAGAAGAATTTGTGGAAAACACAACTGATTTGAGTCCTGAGATGAAAGAGAAAGTTCTGCAAATAAAATATATTATCCGCTCCAAGTTTATTGTTATTTCAAAAAATGGTTTGATTTTAAAGATCAAGGATATGAAAACAAAAGATGTCTATAACGTAAAATTATGCGGTCCACACCCTGTGTCTCCAAACACATTGATAACGGGCAGAATCCACCCATTTGGAAAGTATTACCGTTTTGCAGGTGTTTTTCAGATGTCTATATCGCCACTTATACTGGATCCGGACGTGCTTTTTGGTGCCCATGAGAAAAACGAACTTAAGCGGTTCGAAAGCATTCTATTACGCCGGAGTTCTTCACTACAGACAATACTAAACAAATATCCGCATCACTGGATAGATTGGATGTGTAAGGATTATGGTTTGAATGAGAGACTTAAAAAAGAAAAAGTCCGGGAAATTAAACATAAAATTGTAAATGAGCTGCCCCAAATCGTCTCAAATTTACCAGAAAAGTCTAAGGAAGTGCTGGTCTTTTGTATTAAGCAGGGCGGCGTTGTGAAATATGGTCAGCTTAAAAACTACGATGATGATATGGATTTCTTCTGGAATGATAAAAACACTCCGTCCACAATCGGATTGCTGAGGCAGAAAGGACTAATGATCGTTGGAAAAATGGTCTTTGGTGAAAGACAATTCAAAGTCGCGTTTATACCTATTGAAATCCGCGATTGTTTAAAATCTTTGTTTTCCAATCAAATGTAGATGCTATGTGGTGATGTATGAATTCCATCCTGCTGAAACTCAGGTTATCAAGTACGGTGACCCTGTTTTTTTTTGAGAGAATCTACAACGTGGCTGCCGATGAAGCCTGCGCCGCCGGTTATTAGTATATGTTTGTTGGTTAATTTCATAATTATCTACCTGCTATGAGGGAATAATCTTTAACTTTCGTCACAAAAATGGATGAATTTCTATACGAAAGTTCTATCTAAGTTCGCGAATGAAAATAATTTAAAATTAATCCTTAAAGTGGAAGTTGATTCAGAAGATGGAATTTCAAATCAGAAGGTTGAAGAAACTGAAATTGCCCTTCGGGTGCTAGGGTTGGATGATCAAATAGAAGAAGAATAGTATCTTTTTTCCTCCTTTGTCATCGTTTTCCTACTGTCTCTACTGCCCCTACTCCTGTTATCTGTCCCCAGCGTTGTTGACCGGGTGCGTGTGCTGATGCGCTGAGCGTGGGTTGGGAGTGGAGTGTGCGGGCGGTGGCCTCGGATGTTGGTGATTGCTGCCGATGATTACCATGGCTGTTGAAATATAATTAACGAATTCCCGCCCCCATTCCTTCCAACGCTCTCCCACCGCCCTCCAGTCCTCATCCGTCCGCTAATCCCTGGTGCTGCCGCACGCCGCCGGACCTGGTATGCTAAGGTGCAGGTGCGGGGCGTGCCGCCATGGCTCAAAATATAAGAATTTATATTTGGAATTTAGTTATCTCAGCGCGTGCCCAAACATAAAGGTCAGAACTAACCCGGAAATCTCCCTTTGTCAGCTTATCGAGTATTTCAATTGCCCTCTCGTTTGGTATCTTATCCGTTTTTACAGATGCAACGAGTAGTCCTATAAGACCTGTATATCTCAAAGCCTTTGATTCTGCAAATCTTCTTGCGTTAGATTCATCAAGAATAAGTCTATCATTCGAGCTTGCAACCAGGAACAAACTCGCCTCCCCAAGGTCAAGTCCATATTTCCTGAGTACAACTGGATCCCCTTTAAAATCAAGCACCTGAATCCATGTATCGAGTGCTTCCTTTATAATTTCTTCTTCAGGACTGTCGGCTTTCAGGATTTCATCCTTGATTTTAGTGGTTATATGTATAGTCCCGAAGATTTGCTTAAGTATGCCAAGTTCGCCGATCTTAGCCAGGGCAATGAGAGTAGATGAATCAATTAATATCCGCATCGCTAAGCCAGCCTTCAGCTTCTTTTGCATCTCTCATTGTCTCTTCAACACTCTGCTTGAAAAAAGGAATACCCTTTTGTGCAAGGTATTTAGCCATTTGCTGGATTGAAACATCAGCGAATTCAGCAGCTCTGCACAAAGAAAATTCTTCATCCAGATATTTTTCCATAGCTATTTTCATGCGCATATCTTTTATCCCTTCTTCCATTACTCTTCTTATGACCTCTGACCTGGATGAGTGAAGTGTTTCAGATAATTCCTTCAAAATATTGATATATTCATCGCCGATCCTGATTTGCACATTTACCATGATAATTACATTGTAACCATATGTAATTAAACATTTCCCTGCACATTAAATCAAAATAACATACACCAATTCAGCCTAACGTTACATGGGCCCCATCCATCCCCAAAAATATGTATATGGGATAAAGATATTCATAATCTAGATTTGGAGGAATCAGGATGAAAAAGAAATTCGATCTGGTGTACCAGTTAAAGATTACCCTAAAGGACATTAAACCGCCGATCTGGCGGCGAATACAGGTCCCTGAAACCTATACATTATGGGATCTCCATGTCGCCATACAAGACGCAATGGACTGGCTGGATTACCATCTTCATAGGTTTGAGGTGATCGATCCCTCCACCGGGATGAAAATGAATATCGGTATTCCGGAAGAAGTATTTGGAGAGTATGGGGAGACACCCCCTGGGTGGAAAGAAAAGATGTCTGATTATTTCACAATGGAGAACAGGAAAGTCGATTACATCTACGATTTTGGCGACAAATGGATACATAATATCGAACTGGAAAATATCATTGCCAGGGAAGATGGTGTAACATACCCCATATGCGTCAAAGGAAAAAGAGCGTCCCCTCCTGAAGATTGCGGAGGGGTATGGGGATATGAAGATCTAGTAAAGATCATAGCAGATCCCAATTATGAGGGTCATGAAGAAATGTTGGGGTGGATAGGTGGAGATTTTGACCCTGAATATTTTGACGTGAAAGATGTTTGTTTTGATGATCCAAAAAAACGACTGGAAATGGCATTTGAGTAGAACATGCATATAAGGCGGGGCATTTCACTTTAGCGACCATAGAGAATAGAACAAGCAGTCAATTCAGAAATCCTCAAGGTCAAAGGCCAAAAACCCTCTGCTTCGCAATTCCTCCTTGTTCTCGATTTTCCTCCCCAGTATTCCATAATACTCCTTCCTCGTATCATTGTTCCACTGAACATATCCTGATTTATCAGCCAGCTCTGCCAGTATCTTCCCCGCCTCACCATGCTTCAAGTCCTGCCAGTTACACTCCAAAAAAAGAATCTCGCCATTTAATTCGTTCATAGCTACCACATCTATCTCCCGCTCCCTGTGCCACCATTTACCAATTCTTGTAAAATTGAATATTTCATCCTTGTTCCTTATCAGGAATTGTTTTGCCACATGCTCAAAAATACCACCCAGATACCTATTGTAGTCATGTTTTATCAGGTCAATATCAAATATCCCTTCTTCGATGGCACTGACATTCGGATAAATATACCTGAACCAGAATTTCAGGAAATTATCAGATATATAGTATCTCCCTAGCCTTGATTTGGCTTTTTCAGTGATAGGGACCTCCCTTTTTATCATCCCCACTTCTATCAGGTTTCTAAGGTAAGGACTGATATCTGTCCTCTTAACTCCCATGAAATCCTTGATGTCCCCCAGTTTTGTTTTCCCGTAGGCAATGGCTTCCAGTATCAATTTGTAGGTACTTACATCCTCAAATTCATACCTCATTATAAAATCCACTTCGTCTTTTAAGAAGCTGTTCTTATCCCCTGTTTCCTTTCCAAGCCACGGCCATAGACGGTCATCGAGCTTTATGAGGTAGAAAGGAATTCCATCAGCAAAACCGTATATCTCAATAAGCTCTCTGATATTAAGGTCCGGATAAAACTTCTGAAGGTCAAAAAAGGATACGGCTTTCAGGTCAATAGACCCGGTCCTCCGGCCGTAAAGCGGACTTTGGTAATCAAGTACTTTGGAAGTGATTATTGAGACAGATGACCCAAGTATGAATAATTTCAATCTGGAATCAGTAAGTACGGTGTCTGTGACGGACTGGAAGATATTGAGTATATTTGCATCTTCTTTAATCATGTTCTGGAATTCATCAATGACAATCACATCTACCCTGTCCCTGAGGTATTCGAAGAGCACCTCCCAGTCCATTCTTAACTTTGAAACTTCCGGGTACTGCCGGGTACACAGGTCATAGAAACGTTCCAGATTTCTTGCACCCACTGCCAGATAGTAGATTCTGTTGGTGTTTCTTGTTGCCTGGAGTATCAGTTCTGTTTTCCCCACCCTTCTTCTGCCATAGATGATAATAAACTCAAATGTATTGCTCTCCAGCAGTTTATTGATATTTACCAGATCATCCTCCCTGTCCTTAAACATGGATTTGTATTTTTGTATAACCACAATTATACTAATGTAAATTCTACTATTTACCATTTCCCTTTTGTTGAGGCATATCAAGAAGCATACCTCTACCCTTGAAGGAGATATGCCATTACACAGTACCAGGGGACCTCATACGATAACCATTCGTTCCACAGGATATGATAGACCAGATAATCGGTGCACACATCTTTCTTTTCTTTTTTTGTGTGTTGCTTACGCAACTTATTTATCTTATGGTGTGGTAATCTGACCACTTCGCCTTGCCACAATAATATATAACAGAATCGTAATAATATTCAGGATTATCATAACCGGAGGAACATATTTGGCTAGAATGCATACCAGGAGAAAGGGAGTATCAAGGTCCACAAAACCCTTGAGAAATGAAGCCCCGCAATGGGTTACCCTTTCGTCAGAAGATATAGAGAAAAAAGTAGTGGAACTTGCCAAACAGGACAAAACTACCAGTCAGATAGGCATAATCATGCGGGACACTTATGGTGTGCCGGATATCAAATTATCTACAGGTAAAAAGGTCACAAGCATATTGAAAGGCAATGATTTGGCCCCAAGCCTGCCTGAGGATATCTCAAACCTGATCATCAAGTCTTTGAGACTCAGGAAACACATAGTAAACAACCACAAGGACCAGCACAACAAAAGGGCACTGAACCTTACAGAGGCAAAGGTACGGCGCCTGGGCAAATACTATAGCAGGAACGGTGTTATGCCGACAAACTGGAAATACAGTCCGGACACTGCTGAACGATTAGTAGTCCAGTAAATCAGTTGATGGTTCATTCCATCAACTATTTCATCTATTTTTACCATTATTCCAGGGATGACCGAAACGTTATTTTCTCTGGGCCGGGAAGCAGCAAAGGCACTTGAGAACTATCATTTTTTAAGGGTAATATCCCATAACGACGCAGACGGCCTGAGCGCTGCCGGAATTATGTCTACTGCCCTGCTAAGGGCAAATAAAGTTTTCCACACCTCAATTGTAAGCTCTCTGGATAAGGGAGTAATTGACATGGTCAATGCACAGGTATACGGGAAAGACGGAGCTGTGGTATTTTGTGATATGGGCAGCGGCCAGCCTGAACTTCTGGGTATGGTAAAGGACGATGTGGTCATTATCGACCACCACCAGGTAGTGGGTGACCACAGTGATCATGTCCATGCCAATCCCCAGATGTTGGGTATTGATGGTTCAAGCCTGCTCTCTGCATCAGGCATGGCCTATTATGTGGCCCGTGGTATGGGCGATAACACAGACCTGGCCGGTCTGGCACTGACCGGGGCTGTAGGGGATAAACAGAGTATGGATGGCCCCAATGGCGAAATAATGGAAGAGGCCCTGGAAGCAGGCGTGATATCAGTGAAAACAGGCCTGAAGGTGCCGGACGGCCCTGTGGAAGACGTATTACTGACACTGACAGAACCCTATCTGGACACGGTAGGCGATAAGTCGGCCACCGAGGCTTTTCTCAGTGAACTTGGTGTGAGCGGCACAATCCAGGATATGGGGGTAGAAGACCTGAGCAGGTTAGCCTCGGCCATGGCATTGAAGATCGCAGGCAGGGCAGACCCAACAGTTGTCAGGTCAATGGTTGGCGATGTGTTGGTACTGGAAAAAGAAGTAGTGCCTAATATTTACACCCTGGAATGGATGCTTAACTGCTGTGGTAAGGTGGACAGATCGGACCTGGGGTTATCATTGTGCCTGCGGGATGCGGGCGTTGTGGATGAAGCTCTAGCCCTGGCAGTAAAGTACCAGAAGACCATTGTGGAACATATCAGAGAAGCCGAAGCCATGATCAGGGAGATGGGAAATATCAGGTACGTGGCCCTTGAGGATAATTCGGGTACCGGTATTATTGCAGGCACGTTGATCAGGTATGTTTGCCCTGACAAACCGTTCATCACATTGAACAAAGTAGATGACCTGGTTAAAGTATCTGCCAGAGGCACCAGGAAACTGGTTGACAGGGGGCTTGACCTTGCCGTTGCCATGCGGGAAGCTGCACAGGCGGCAGGCGGACAGGGCGGCGGCCATAATATTTCTTCAGGTGCAGGAATACCAGTCGGTTCCGAAGAAGGTTTCCTGGCTGCAGTGGACAAGATAGTGGGGGGACAGCTGGCATGAAGATAAAGGGGAATATTTCAATAAAGGCCGAAAATGCACCGGATATTGCTGTTATGATCACACGCTCATTGGAACCTGACAACCTGAAAAGCATTACAACTGAATATGGGGAGGGGTCGGTGACCACGTTTTTCGAGTCAGGAAAGATAGGAAGTTTAATTGCAACTGTGGATGATTATCTCATGAATGCAAGAATAGCTGCCGACATGCTAAAAACAGTTGAAAAAGATAATAAAGAAAATTATGAGGATGATAATTGATGGAACTCCAGTTCAGGATCAAGGGAAAGTTCAAGACCAGCGCAGACCCGGCACCGGCCAGGCAAGAAATATTGGATATGTTAAAGGATGCAGAGGGCACTATTCTTTCAAAGGGTGCTCCGGAAGGTATGGGTGCCGGTATCACCTCAATGAACGTTGATGGGGACGGGGTCGAACTGGAGATAACTTCAGGCAGGTATGTGCGGGCCCATGATGCTATACTGCGGCTTCGCAAACCCCTGGCCGAACTGCTGGGTAAAGGCCACAGGATCGGTGTGCGGGGACTGGAGATATCCGAATATGTGGTCAGAATACCCTCAGAGCAGCCCCTGAAAGAATTCAAACTCCCCTATATGAACAGTGTGGAATATGCTGACGGTGCCATCACCCTGTCGCTGGAGTTGGGGCAGTCCGAGATAGAAAATAGGGTGCCTGACCGCATTATATCGCTTGTTGAGGATAAGGTGAAAGCCCAGTCCTACGGAGGTAAGGGCGAGCACTGGAACCTTATGTGGGAAAGCGGGAAGAAAGAGCATGTATTTGACCAGGACCCGACAGAGGAACTGATGAAGCGGGGCTGGATAAAACGGGGTGCCAGCCGGGGGCAGTGGATACACGGGCCCCAGAGTGTTGCAGTGTTTCGGGCTTTTGAGCGTATTGTTATGGAGGAGATAGTCAAGCCCCTGGGTTACAGGGAAATGATATTCCCCAAACTGGTTACCTGGGATGTGTGGCAGCGCTCTGGTCATGCCAAGGGTGTGTATCCTGAGATATATTATGTGTGCCCGCCCAAGACCCGTGACCCTGAGTTCTGGGAGGAAGTTGCTGACCACTACAAGGTCACCCTTGAGGTTCCACTTGACATGATAGCACAGAAGATAGACAAACCCATTGGCGGGCTGTGTTATGCCCAGTGTCCGCCGTTCTGGCCGTTTTTGCAGGGTGAGACTATGCCAGATGCCGGGCTGCCCCTATATGTGTTCGACCGCAGTGGGACATCGCACCGTTATGAGAGCGGCGGCCTACACGGCATGGAGCGAGTGGATGAGTTCCACAGAATTGAACTGGTGTTCATGGGTACGCCTGAGCAGGTGGTGGCGCATTCTGAGGATATGCAAAAGAGGTATATGCATATTTTCAATGATATCCTGGACCTGGAGTGGAGGACGGCATGGGTTACGCCATGGTTCATGGCGCAGGAGGGGCTGGCCGGACTGGCGACTGAGACCCGGGTGGGTACGATTGATTATGAGGCTGTGATGCCGTACCGGGGTGAGGATGGTGAGTGGCTGGAGTTTCAGAACATGAGCGTGAACGGGGATAAGTATCCTAAGGGCTTTAATGTGAAGAGCCAGAGCAATAAGGAGTTGTGGTCTGGATGCAGTGGGATCGGGCTTGAGCGGTGGGCGAGTGCTTTTTATGCTCAGAAGGGGCTGGACCCTGATGGGTGGCCTGCGGCATTCAGGGAGATTGTTGGGGAGCTGCCTGAGGGGATTAGGTTTTTGTGAGGGTGGAGGGGTAAATCCCCCTAAAACGTTATACAGGCCTCGTTACATCTTGTAAGGGTTATACCAGTGACTGCGAGATGGGGGATTTATGCTCGGTTTAGTAGAGATAAAAATTATTTGGTTCGCAAAACTTCATTACCATTTTCATCACGAATCGTAATTCCTAAAAGGCATTCATTTGATTTGCCAACTTTGCTAAATTTATATGTCCAAATTTTTAATTTTTTTCCTCTACATTCTTTAATCGTTTTAGTTGGGGGATAAGCACAAAGTATTATTCCTTCTAATTTATTCATTCGATTTTTTTCGTTATTCCAAAACCAAAATAATTCAGTATTTTTTTGATTTTCATCAAGATTAGAAGTAATAGCATCAATATAATCTTCCAACTGTTCCACAGCATCAGGATTATCAAATAATTTTACTTCAATAATTAAAAATGAATCTTTTTCACTTTTCTTTATTATGAAATCTACTCTGCCATCTCCTACTTTCTTTTCAGAATTTATAAACCATCCCTTTTCTGCAACTAAAACTTTAATAGCCTCATGAACTAATGATTCTTTAATTCTAGAATTCTTAATATTACTATCAATTACATTAATTGGTTTCAATACATCTTCTGATTCAAAGTTTAGCTTATTATCTAATTCTCTCCACATATCTTTTTTATTTAAATGTGCAAAAACGTTATTTCGAGGAATATATGGCTTTCCGTTTCTAAAAAAATTAATTTCTTTATTTTTACCGTTGTAAATTTTGAAAGTGGTTTGGTTACTTCCTTGGGAATTAATTGGATTTTTTAGTAATTTTAATTCAGAAATTATAGCATTCCATTCGGAGTTGTCTGGGTCATATTTTTCGTTTTCAGACCCAATCTTAGTTGAAGGAAGTAAAAAATTTGAATATTCCTCTTCATCAAATAAATTCCTTTTTCCAATCCTATTGATTGTATACCGCCAATAAATTCCATTTTCTGTAAATCGTCTGAATAAAGGATCATTACTTTGATAGAAATAACCATAATTTGATAAAACTATTTTTTCGCCATCACAATCAATCTCCTTTGGTAAATTAAAGATTTCATTTTTATCAAAAAAATCCTTTATATATTGATGATATTTCCCAAAACCTTTAAGGAATATTTTACCACCTAAAACAACATTACTATGTTTTTTAGTGGCGTAATAATATGCCAGTGGACTTGCAGCTGCTCTTCCACCCCAAAAGCCAGAAGATTCAGTAGGATTTACATACATTACAAGTCTGAATTCTTTTTTCGCCACTCTTGACATTATTTATTAAGTAGTATTGACACTATAAATAGTTTATGAATTAATATATGGATTATTTATCTGAAAACAATTCAAAAAAAATAAAAAAAACGAGCATCATCCCGATGCCCGGACAGAGAATAACGCCGTCCGGTGTCCCTGACTGAAGGGCTAATCCTCATGCACCAAGAGGCAATAGATAGGCCAAACACTCATAACATAATGAAAGCCAGATACCATCTTTATATTATACATCATTAAATCCATAACTTTAATACTTGTAAAAAATAATAATTGATTATGACTAGATTTTGGGTTGTGAGGATGCAAATAGAAGATGAAGAAAGCTGGGATATCGGAGAAGCTAATGGTTTTGTTGGGATTGGTTGGGCTAAAATAAATCCAACTAAATATTCTAAAGAAGATAAGGAACTATTAATAGAAGAATATAAAAGAAAATATAAGGAATCCCCAAACAAAGACGAAATTGGTACGATGTTAAGATTTGTAAATGATATTATAGAAGGGGAGGATTTTGTTATTCTACCTACTTTTCCAGAAAATCTTGGAGAATATTATTTAATAGGGAAAGTAAAGACAAGAGCGTATTATGAAAAAATACCAAAAGATGGGGCATATGAAAGAACAAGAAGAAAGGTTGAATGGTTAAATGATGTTCCGAGAGAATTGCTTTCTGAATCATTTAGACACTCTCTTAATGCGCATCAGACAGTTTTCAATATAGATAAACATAGAAGAGAAATCATTCCGTACCTTCCCTAATATTTGAATTATAGTTACCAACAATAAGCTTCCAGATTATAAAAAGCGCTGTCTCTTCCGATTTTTCGTATCGTTTCGGCGCTGCAAAATAAGGAAAATCCTATCAGCAACAGAATCTCTAACCATCGAGCATCCATGTGGGGATGCTTCGCGTCTTCAGCGCTGAGTCCGTTACTTAATACTCAACTATAACAAAAAACCTAAATATGTTATAGTCCAATATAACATGTCATGAACTACCTGAAAGAAGTCATCACAGAATTCCACAAATACCCCATCCCCACACTATTCAAAAGAGAACTATCCATCCCATCCGAGACTGACAAAGTAATAACACTCATCGGCCTGAGACGCACCGGTAAAACATACTACCTGTTCCAGGTGATCCAGCAATTACTGAACGAGGGCCTGGACAAAAAACGAATATTTTACATAAACTTTGAAGACGAAAGGCTCAGCGAACTGACAACAAGCGACCTCTCAACCATCATCGAGCTGTACCACAAAATAAATCCCGGTGCTGACATCCTTTACCTTTTCCTTGATGAGATCCAGGAGATAGATGGCTGGGAGAGGTTTGTAAGAAGGCTCACCGAAAAGAAAAATGCCAGGATATTCCTGACAGGCTCATCCTCAAAACTGCTATCCCAAGAAATAGCCACCAGCCTGAGGGGACGGACATTATCGTATAACCTGTTCCCGCTTTCCTTCAGGGAATTCCTTGTCGCAAAAGGTTTCAAATCCGAGTTCCCGTTAATAGAATCAGAAAGAGGAGTGCTGAAAAGACATCTCGATGAATACCTTGAATACGGCGGCTTTCCAGAACTGCTGGAATATGACAGGATGGTCAGGATTCGGACACTGAAAGAATATATTGACCTGATGGTCTACCGGGACCTGGTAGAAAGATATGGTATCGAAAAGATATCTGCCCTGAAATTTATGATAAAATCCCTTGTAAGAAACTTTGCAAGGGAGCTATCGGTCAGGAAATTGCGAAATTACCTGCTTTCGGCAAAGGTATCACTGAGCCCGGTAAAAGTCTATGAATATTTCTCTTACCTGGAAGATATAAATTTCATATTCCTTATCAGGAAATACGGAAAAGGTGTCAGGGAAGTAGAGGGGAGTATACCAAAAATATATCTGGTTGACCTGGGGTTCGTGATACTGCACGGCGTTAAAGACAGGGGACGAAGAATTGAAAATGTTATTGCAATTGAGCTGTTGAGAAAAAAGCACTACTTTGACCCGATACTTTAGATATATTATTGGAAAGACACATCAGGACTTGAGGTGGATTTTGTCCTGGGCCGTGGACCTGAGGTTATGCAGTTGATACAGGTATGCTATGACCTTGAAAATATAAATACAAGAGAGCGGGAGTTAAAATCCCTGGTTAAAGCGTCAAAGGAACTGGAATGTACTGATCTTCTGGTCATCACCTGGGATTATGAGGGTGAAGAGGATTTCAGGGGCAACAGGATAATGTTTGTGCCGATGTGGAAGTGGCTGCTGGGATAGGTATGGGAGTGGTCGGGCTGAATCGGGATCGGGGTTGAGCGGTGGACGAGTGCTTTTTATGCCCAGAAGGGGCTGGACCCTGATGGGTGGCCTGCGGCGTTCAGGGAGATTGTGGGGGAGCTGCCAGAGGGTCGTGTCCCCGATTTACTGAACAGGCACTCTGAACGTTAATAATTCTTTCAATGTCCAAATATGGTCTGTAAGTTTCTGAGCCACAGCTGGTGTCCTTTGCAACCATCTTTTGTTTCCACAATTGACCATTAATCGTAGTGATTTATGCGGCTTAACAAAATTATACCATGCCTGGAAGAAGTCTATTGCTCTTGAATGCATCAGAGCATTTTTACTAAAATTCATTCCTTTGCGTATAAATCTTGCTAGAGAATTTCTGATAGTAAGATTGATCCGTTCTATATATGCTGTGTTAATACAGCCACCTGAATCTGCCCCAAAAAGCCTTAATATTTCGTCGGCATCTCCGAAAACAACACGCTGAAGCTCTTCAACAACATGTCCATTCGCAACTTTTTTGCTTACCTGAGCATACTTCAAATCTTCAGGTGGCACCAAAATAGGATGAGGTTTTCTTCCAATACCACAATAGGGTGGCTGCTCCAGGTTCCCGTAGATATTTAGTAGTGCCAATTCAAAGGGATCCCAATCATCGGAGGTAAACAGTGGGATTGGAGAAGTATTTGATCGTTTACTTTCTAAATCATTGAACAATTTCTTAGCATCATCTGTACTTCTTCCTCCTTCATGATGACTGATAAATAATTTTGTATTGCTTTCCATTGCTGTTAGTGCATAAACATCACCACATTCATCAGGATCGACATCAATCACGTTTTTTTCCTTTTTTTTATATATGACCAGATCTCATCTATTTGCACCTGGCCAAGCTCAAGCTCTTGAAAAAAGTAATCTGTAACTTCCTGACAATGTGCTCCTGCAATGTCAAGCCATCTGCAAATGGTATCTTTATCATGTTCTGTGGCTCTTGCCGTTCCACGTATGCTTCCTTTTTCAGGTATCATTGCCAGTGTCCTAAGTATTTCTTCATCTGGGGTCTTAAGTCCAAAAAAGATCGTACCTCTGGTTTCACTGAAGCAATGTGTGCAGGTATTGCATCTCAATAGCGCCAGATTTTTCGGGCCGTATCTCTCTTTGACTCTTATATTTCCTTGACCCTTCTTACCGTAATTTGGGCAATCTTCATTCAAACAATAAAATTCTGATAAATCGAGTTCTAAATCCATTTATACCCCTCTGAAGAGAGAATTACATTTAAACTATTTAAATATTGTCAATTAATCAAGGACACGACCCCAGAGGGGGATTAGGTTTTTGTGAGGGTGTTATACCAGTAACTTCACACAACTATTTAAACACGAAAAATAAAAATAAGATTTATGGCAGATGGTGAGATTATCGAGAAAATAGCATCTATTGACGAACAAGTACATGACTTAAGAAAGATGGTTCTCGAAAGCGGCAGTGGTATAAAGGATGTGGAGACTAAATCAGCAGCTAAAGCGTGGCTCACTGAAGCAGAAAAGCTCGAAACGAAATGGCCCAAAACAGCCCCGCTTGTCCTTGAGATGACAAATAAGGACAGGAGACATTGTATAAAAAATATGTAAAATTATGTACAACTCTTTTGTGCATAATGGTCTACAATAAGATAAGTTAAAATACAGAATGCAAAATTGGTGATCCTGATGCTAATAGATTATATTAACAAAGCGTTGAGCAAAGCTGAATACGATAAGCTCGAAGATGATACCTTTTCTGGTAAAATACCAGAATGTCCGGGTGTTCTCGCTTTTGGAAAAACGCTTTTTGAATGTCAGAAAGAGCTTGAATCAGTATTTGAAGGTTGGCTCATAGTCAAAATACGGCACGGTGATACTTTGCCTGTGATAGACCATCTGAATATCAATGTAGGTATTCCACATGGCATTGAGGCTGGGGCTCATGCCTAAATGGAAGCCATGTAAACGCAGAGTTTTTATCAAAAAACTTGTAAAATTGGGTTTCAATGCGCCTGAACCAGGCGGACGACATTTCTATATGCGATATGGCACCAAAGTTTTAACAATTCCCAGCAATGATGAGTATTCAGTCCCGCAGCTTAAAATGATGATTAAAGAATTGGAGAAACTCATCGGAAGAAAAATTGCCCTGGAAGATTGGGAAGAATTTTAATTCAGATAAAGCCTGATTTTCTTTCTTTTTTATACTGCTAGCGCCTCATTCATTTACTTATTCACCCCAATTATTTAAGTAAGTTTTCGGTTTTCGATACCCTAGTTGATAATTGATTTGATGAACGATGGTAGAGTATGTGCGGAGGCGGTTGAACTGCTCATCAAAGGGCTTTAATGTGAAGAGCCAGGGCAACCAGGAGTTGTGGTAGGGGTGCAGCAGGATCGGGCTTGAGCGGTGGGCGAGTGCTTTTTATGCTCAGAAGGGGCTGGACCCTGATGGGTGGCCTGCGGCGTTTAGAAAGATTGTTGGGGAGCTGCCTGAGGGGATTAGGTTTTTGTGAGGGGGGGCAAATCCCTTTTTTTATATCTTGGTGTACAATATATATGGATATAATGAGGAATAAATCCTTGAAAACGCTATATAGGTCACATTACAATTTGTACGGGGTATACGTAACTGCAGATGATAGATATCTTTCGTTGGTTGAGATACTGGACAAGTACAAGTATCAGCCCTGGTTGGAAAAAAGGCACGAACAGTTGAAGACCGCCTATAAAGTTGCTCCTGTATTGTTGAAAAGCGTTACACGGATCGAAGGTTTGCTCTTCGTATTTTTTCTCGCGATGCTTATACAGGCCCTTATTGAAAGAGAGGTTCGCATGGGAATGAAGAAAAATGGATTGGGAAGCATTTCTATCTATCCTGAAGACCGAGACTGCGAATCACCAACCACTTCCAGGTTATTGTCTCTCTTTGATAACATCGAATTTCATCGGTTATGGTCCAAGAGTACATTGTTACAAACCTTCCGGACCGAGATCATGGCTAAACAGGTTGAGGTAATTAGATTAGCTGGAGTGCCACGTGAAAAATACTACCAGGATGAATAAAATGTGCAAAATAAATTCAGATTTTAGCAATTTGAAAGTTGCGGAAAGTAGGCTTCAAGTATCTACATTAAAAATTGTAGTTGACCCAAAAAACAATCTAGTTCAAGAAATTTATAATTACGAATTAAGAAAAGTAGAAGGAGAAAACCCTAAGCACTTACTTCAATATCCAATTTCAGAATACGTTGAAGTAACCGCAAATCCAAAAATAAATATTAAAAATAATGGAAATGAGTTTGTCCCAATTAGAATTGAATATCATGAATTGAAAAGTATCGCAAAATCGGGAAATTTTACAGAACCTTTTTATTATTTAGGTAAAGGCCTCAATTCCAACGAGAATACATTATATGTTGGATATATTTCCAATACTACAAAAACTGAAGTGGATATTGAATTTGAATATACTTCAAATAGAATTTTAACAACATTAAACGGGTTTCATTATATTTTTGAGTATAATATATCTACCCCAATACACGTTTCTAAAATTAATGAATTTTTAAATTTTGAAATACCAGAAGAATATAGTATAGACAATTCAAATTATGAATCTAATTTGAAGATGTCTTTTGAAGGGGCAAACAAATTAAGGTTTGAATTTCAGAATATATCCGATTATAAATCAGAACCATTGAAAATTAAATTTTCCAGAGGTGATTCTAAACTTTTTGAAACCATTAAATATGTAAATATTTTCTTGTTATTAGGTGTCATAAATTTATTTTTATTGTGGTTCTTTGGTATAATTCATTTCGATATTCGATATCTTGATTATATAATTTCAATCATAGGTATTGTTATTGTTACATCAATATCATTAGGCATACTTTCTGGAGCAAACTTTTCCTTGGCTGCGATTAATTATTCGTATTTCTGGATTCCAGTTATTTTAGAAATAGTGGTATTTGTGGTACGAGGATACATGCGCCTTAACAAAGCATAGGAGTAAAATAAGCCGATAAGAAATATCAAAGCCTGAGCATTCTCGTCAATGCCTTTCGGAATTTATTTCGAGGTTTGTGACAATTATGAAGGTAACATATATAACCCATACAAGTTACCTATATAGGTAAAGTATATAAAAACATCACATTACCACCATAAATATGCGCGGAAAAATAAGAGACAGGATACTCAGGATACTCGCAAACAATCCTTCTGGAAATATCAGCAAATACAGTATTGCCAGACAGGCTGACTGCTCTTACCCATGGGTGCGGGAATTTTTCTTAAAACTTACCGAAATGGGACTGGTAAAAGGTACCAAAGTCTTAGATCACCCTGCCCTGCTGCATTACTGGCAGTCTGTTCGTGTCAAGCACAAACACAGGGAATACATGCTCAAAGATCCATTAGAGTTCCTCAAGCAGTCCCACCTATCCTATGCATTGACCACATACCAGGCAGAAAATATCGTCCAGAATTACCTGTTCCCAAGCAGGGTCGATATTTATATAAATGAAAGTGATTGGGAGCAGTGGCATGATATACTCTCAAAAAAAGGACTTGTAGGTAAAGGAAATGTGCGGCTAATACTCTCAGATGAGCATGTTTTTTATAATTCCTTTGAAAAGGATGGCCTGAAGATCGTTTCGAGGCCCCAGTTGATAATTGACTTAATGAATGAGGGCGGAGTATGTGTGGAAGCGGCTGAACTGCTCATCAAAAGGATAGCGAAAAATGTATGAAACATATGAGACAGGGATATCGCATAGATATCTAAAAACTGTGGTTGATAAGCTCGAAGAACCGATTTGTTGTTAATGTGAAAAAACATGTGATTTTTGCGGTGCCGTGATGTTATAATCAACTATAACAAAATATACAAATATGTTATAGTCTACTATAATATATATTGAATTACCTGGAATAAGTTATCACAGAATTCCACCAATACCCCATCCACACTCGCACAAACGCCCGCACGACCTCCCTCTGCAGATGCCTCAGAATTTCATGAGTGGCTGGACCCTGATAAGTGGCCTGAGGCTTTCAGGGAGATTGTAGGGGAGTTGCCTTGGGAGATATGGTTCCTTTGAGTGGAGAGGTGGAATCGCTATACAGACCTCGTTACATTTCGAACGGGTTATACCCGTTTTTCCCCCTAATATCGACTACCTGCTTAACGTATCCACTTTAAAAAGGATGGTATTTTGACAGGATTTACAGGATATTGACATTGCGGTATATCCTGTCGATCCTGTTAATCTTGTCTAATAATTTTTAAATTACCCTTAGATTTGAAATGGATACCACTTACCCCTTCCTCCCCACCACAATCCCTGTCGTATAACTAAACACCATCCTCCCATCCTTCACCCGCACATCCAGCCTGGACTGGTCCCCATCCATCGACAACTTCATCATCTCCCGGATACTCTCCACATTCCCGGCTGGCGGGTCTGCCATCCCTATCCAGTGCTCAAAGTCAAAATCTGAACTCCCATCAACCCTGTCAAGCACCACCAGTCCAACCTCGTGCAGCATCCGCTCAATCTCAGATGCCTTGTAGTGTTTGATGTGTGAAGGGTCCCTCAGGTTCTCCATCTTGTTCTGGTACTCGCTCTTTGTAGTATACTCAGAAGATAACATATCCTCAATAACCAACCTGCCACCCGGTCGCAACACCCTGGCCATCTCACACAGGGACATCCGGGGTCCTGGGAAATGGTGGAAAGAGAACCTGCACGTTACCACATCAAACTCCGACTCCCTGAAAGGCAGGTGCTCTACATCCCCGGTCAGGCATGTAATATTATTAAGCTCATTCTCCCGGGTAGCCCGTACCGCCAGCTCCAGCATCCCCGGCGTGATATCAATGCCAATGACCTCTTTCACATGAGGCGACAGGGCCCTGGCAAGAAAGCCCGTACCAGTAGCCACATCCAGCACCCGCTCCATGCCGGTCAGGTCCAGCAGTCCCACCACAGTATCCAGGTCGGCCTGGTCCATCAGGGCACTGCATGCCGCATAGGCATTCGAACGCTTACTAAACTGTTCCACTGCCACTTTTTTTGAGTATGTGTTCATTTAGGCTCCTGTCTTACAATACCTTCACCAATATCCAGTACTAACCAACAATAATACCGCTTATTTAGCATGAAAGTACCCTCAGTCTTAACATCCCGTGACTATCGTTGTAAAGAAAACAACAATTTTCTGGGATGTTAAGATCAAAGATATTTATC